>JAKUNY010000159.1:2922-3969 GCA_022451765.1 Candidatus Poseidoniaceae archaeon | reverse complement strand
TGGGCATGGTTTCTGGTGAGGAAATGAAGAACGCCAATAGTTTCCTGTTATCGCCTTCATTTGCACCGTGTAATCCATCGACAGCGTTCCCTGCAAGGGAGAATGAAATGTCACCGACGTCGGACGCAGGTGCGGTCCAGGTCACAACCCAATCGTTGGCTGGGGCGGACTGTGATACGGCTCCTGGTTCTGAACCATCGGTGTCTTGGACAATCTGTGAACCTTCACCTGGTGTGAAAGCACCAACACCGTAATCGGTGAGAAGGAATCATCCGTTTGCGTAGGATGCGTGTTGAAGATTCACTGTGAATTCGTAAGACTCTCCGACGGAATACGCTCGTGGGACGCCGGAGATTGAAACGACGACATCGCTCGATGGAGCACCATCCCCGTGACATGTACAACCGGTTTCGACGGTAAGCCCTCCGTTGACGGGGTTAACCCAAGGTGGACCGTTTGGATTTGCCACAACGGGTGCAAGAAGGCAGATTGAGAGCAACAGAATGAGAAGCGTTCTTGATTTCATCTTGTCCCCTCTGTTTTGTGCACTTCGGCTCCTAATTTCAACGTTGCTTCAGGACCACGGATTTACGACTCTTTAATGGCGTTGTTAAGGCCTGTCATCATTGCTTTTCCATCACCGAAAAGCATCATCGTTTTGTCCATGTAGAACAGGTCGTTGTCAACACCAGCATAACCCACGGAAAGTGAGCGCTTGATGATAACCACGGTTCTTGCGGCATCAGCATCGATGATTGGCATGCCTGCTAGAGGTCCTTCGCCACTTCGAGCAGCCGGGTTGGTGGTATCATTCGCACCAATGACCAAAGCGACATCGCAATCAGGGAATTCCGGATTGATTTCATCCATTTCGATGAGTTGTTCGTACGGTACGTTTGCTTCTGCGAGCAAGACATTCATGTGTCCGGGCATGCGACCAGCCACTGGATGAATAGCGTACTTTACGTCTGTATCGTATTTCTCAGCAATTAGGTCAGCGAATTCCTTGACTTGATGCTGGCATTGTGAAACAGCCATTCCGTAACC
>JAKUNY010000159.1:0-2912 GCA_022451765.1 Candidatus Poseidoniaceae archaeon | reverse complement strand
GATGACCTTCTGACCGCCGCCAATCATCATGGCAACTTCGTCAGGATCTGAACCTATCTTGGTTCGTGTGAGGGATTCCTTCTCCCCAGAACCTCCAAACGACTTGAACAAAACATCTGGTAAGGTTCTGTTCATCGCTTTGCACATGATGAACGTGAGGATGAGGCCAGATGCTCCGACCAACGACCCTGCCACGATGAGGACCGAATTTCCGATAATAAATCCTGTAAACGCTGCCGCAATACCTGATAAGGAATTGAGCAGTGAAACAACAACAGGCATATCAGCACCACCTATTGGTAGGACCAAAACAATACCAAGAACCGAAGAAATTCCAATAATACCCCAGAGATAGTTTTGGTCCGTTGGAGCATCGATGCTTAAGTAAATTAAGACAGCGACTCCAATAACCATCAGGACCTTGAGTGGATTAAGCCAAACAGGACCCCATGTTGGTGTTTTGATCCATTTCCCGAAAACACTCACGCCTCCTTTGAGTTTGAACATGGCGAGAATGGACCCTGTCAGTGTCATCCAGCCAACGAGAGCAGAAAGTCCAGCAGCAATCATGATGACTGTGAGTTCGAGCTGTTCGATTGCGCTTGAATCCGAGGTACCTTCAATGAATCTCCAAATTTCGGAAAGAGCGACAAGTGCAGATGCGGCACCACCAAATCCGTTGAACAATGCAACAAGTTCTGGCATACCGGTCATTTCAACTCGTATTGCCATCCATAAACCAATCAACGATCCGAGTACAAGACCCGATCCAATCAAGACCCATTCGATTCCATCTCCAAGTCCCATTTGCAGAATGGTCGTCACAACCGCGACAAGCATACCTAAGGCCCCAAGTTGATTGCCAAAAGGGGCAGTACGTGGGTGTCCAAGTTTCTTCAATCCGAAGATGAACAAAGCTGCTGAGAGGAGGTAACCCAGTGAAATCCATTCTTCCACGTCAAGCACCTCCGCGTTTCTTTCCTGCGATCATGTTCAGCATTCGATTTGTAACTGTAAACCCACCAACAACGTTGATCATCGCAAGTACAACGGCGATAAACGCAAGAATACCTGAAACGGCTGTCGCACCGCCTTCATATGCAACATTGGCGCCAAGTAAGGCCCCGATAATTGAAATTCCAGAAATTGCATTCGCACCACTCATCAATGGCGTGTGCAATGTTGCAGGAACCTTCGTGATCAACTCAAAACCAAGGAAGATAGCGAGTACAAAGAGTGTAATGTTTCCAATTAAAAATTCTGGCGTCATTCTAGTGCACCTCCGAGTCGTGTTTGTTTTGGATGCAGTTCCCAATTTTTGCAGATGAGAACACCTCCCATTCCGTTTACAAAGAAGTCACTACCTTCTGGAGCGCCTACGAGAATGTCATCATCCTCTGAAATGACAATTTCTCCATCTTGCACCAGTGAGGTAATGAACGTGGTTAGATTGTTGGAATAGAGCATGCTAGCAGTGGTGGCGATGGTACCTGGCAGATTTGATGTACCTACGACAATGACTCCATTATCGGTTGTAATTACCTCGCCAGCAACAGTATCCTCGCAGTTGCCTCCAACATCTGCATTCATGTCGACAACAACTGCTCCAGATTTGAATTCCTTCACAGCGCTTGAGGGAACCGTAATAGGTGCAGGTCGGCCAAAGATTCGAGCTGTGGTCACAACAATGTCAGCATCGGAGGCTATACCACACACTGTATCGTTGACTTTTTGTATAAATTCAGGTGTTAACGGCTTGGCATAACCAGCCTCGTCTTCAAAGTCGTCCATACCATCAACTTCAATGAATCGACCACCAACAGATTCGATTTGTTCTGCTGCTGATTTACGAACATCCGAAGCATAAACGACTGCGCCGAGTCGCTTCGCAGTGGCGATGGCTTGCAACCCTGCAACACCGGAACCCATGATCACGACCTTTGCCGGTCGGACGGTACCCGCTGACGTGGTCATCATGGGGATGCCTTTGGGAACGTGCGCAGCTCCAAGCAGAACAGCTTTGTATCCTGCGAGGTTGTCTTGACTTGAGTTAACATCCATGGATTGTGCCCGACTCAATCGACGAGGAATCATGTCCATGGATAGTAAAGTGATGTTTGCTGCGAGGCATTCTTTGACGTATTGTGGATTACGAAATGGGTCGGATACGCAAGCGAGATTCGTGCCTTCATTGATGCCTTGAACACCAGGAAATCGTATGGTGATAATGTTGTCACATGCGAGCGCATCATCACGGGTACCGATTGTAGCTCCTGCTGCTTCGTAATCTGAATCGTGGTAGTTTGCTGCGGTTCCTGCACCGGCCTCAACAACAACCTCAAATCCAGCTTTTAGCAACTTTTTGAGGCTGGTAGGAACGATCGCAACTCGCGTCTCTCCTTGTGGTTCTTTGAGCACACCTAACTTCATTTGAACACCGTTGTTTTTTCCGACTGTTAGGAGGTTCTTCAATACCACCCTTGGACCCCATGGAACAGGAAATCAACATACCATCTTGATTAAAAGCATCCGACCTTGACAGACAACTGGTGAGATATCATGACAAGAGGGAGTAGAAAGATTGCTGTAATCGGGGCAGGGAACGTTGGTGCAACATGCGCTTTTGTACTTGCGAATATGAAAATTGCAGATATAGTTCTGCTGGATATTTACGAGGGTTTTGCCAAAGGAAAGGCGCTCGATATGAGCCAAAATGCCAACGTCCTGAATTACGACGGCAAGATTACAGGAACATCCTCATATGAAGACATCGCTGGCGCCGATGTTGTTGTTGTCACAAGCGGATTTCCTCGGCAACCAGGCATGACTCGAGAAGATTTAATCGGCAAGAATGCAGAAATTGTAGTCCAAGTAGGCACAGGAATCCGAGAACATGCTCCGGATTCTGTGGT
>JAKUNY010000158.1 GCA_022451765.1 Candidatus Poseidoniaceae archaeon | reverse complement strand
GAGCCTCCAGGAGACCCCTTAGAACGCGATTTAGGACATATCCAGGGGCGAACCCTCGACTTGGTATTCGGTCTCGCTGATTTTCTTAAGAGATGGCGACACCTGAATGAAACCGATTGGATCTCTTTTCTTGAATCGTTGCATCCACGATGAACATGCTTTCTTGGAACCAGTGTGGTAAATCAATCAAAAGCCCCCAAAGCGTCAAACATCCGAGACACCCTCGATTGCTGTTTGATTTTTCTTGAACAACGTTGGCATTCGATATTCTGTTCCCATGGTTGCTCTGCACCTTGATTCAGGAATTCTGATACCACGTTCATGCATGCCTTGACTCCATCGTTTTTTTGACATTCTTTGCAGTAGGCAACGGTGAGCGCATTGGCAAGCTCCCAATGCTCTAATTCTCTCCAGGAGCCATCCTCCATGATTTCTCCCCAAATATCATTTCGTTTTTCGTATGTTGTTTCTTCCATCCTTTCACTTCCTCCCGTAAATTGCGTAAAGTTCCACGATTTGACCTTTTTGCGATCTTCTCTCGTAAGGGTGCAGAAAAATGTCCCATCCTTCCAGAATCCGACGCTGAACCGAACTCATGATTTCAGGACTGTTTAATGGTGTTAGACGATCAAGACTTCTAAGCCTCACCATCTCATCCTCCAAAAGGACGTATTCCAAACCTTTGACGGTGATTTTTTCTTTCAACATGAAAGCCCCCCAACCTGCTTTTCTTTTTCGATTTGCTCTTCGATGAAGGCAACCGTTTGTTCTAAGTCGTCCAGGGCATCGGTCCACAAATCAAGAGGGGTCTCTCTCAAGACTGTTTGAGCACGAGTCAATAATTCTATGAAAATGCTCAAACCCATACCTCCCGAAATTCTCTTTCTATACGTTCTCCAGCGATCGCTTCGATAAAGGCATCAGAAACCTCATTGAGAACGGCAATAACCCATTCGCCAGCATGCTCAGGACACATCGGCCCAACAATCGAAAGCATCGCTCCGTATGTGCGAGCAACACCCTCCAAGCAATCCTCGTTCGAGATATGTTTTGGCCTCCCTGGAGACAGAGCTAATTCAACGTGCAAATGCGCGTCTTGATTGATTTTTTTTGAGCAACCAGGGTGAGAGCAAACAACAGTCCCGTCAGGTTCTGAAACGATGTGGACGCCACGATCACAACAAACACAAACCGATTTATCGTCTTCAGCCAAATTGTTCAGCCCGCATTCAGGGCAATGCACCACCTTCATTTCATCCAATCCTCGCTATCCCGATTAGAGTTGATGGCAGACGGCTTTTGGAGGTTCCTGATGAAGAGACTGCAGATTTCTCTTGGATTTTAGAGGTCTTTTTTGGTTGCCTTTTGGTCTTCTTGACTTTTGTTTTCCGTTTCGACAACATCTCATCCTTGCAGTCGCCGCAAACAACCGATGCAATAGATGACCCCTGGTGAATAGGATTTGTGAACGTCGCTCCACACAATCTGCACTTTATCCTCCGAGGGACAGTTGAACGCACCTTTCTCATTGGTAAACCCCTGAAGACCAACGAGCCGTTTCATCGTATTCCAGGTTCTCACATCGCTTTGTAGGAACCAATTTTGCAGACCAAAATCCCTCATCAATGCAAAATTGCTTGAAAGCCTCCTGGTATTCATGTTTAGAGTCAAACACACGGATCAGCTTAGTCGGCAAGAGAGAACCAAGAGAAACGCCGTGGAGCCAATGAACTACGTCAAGGTATTCAGGCTTGAAACCATGCAAAGCCTCAATCCTTTCTACATCGAGAACTTTGTGCTCATCGTCCAAACACTCACCCCATTGGCGCTTAGCCGAATCAACGTAAGTTTTGGCGCAATAGGAGCATAAGCACCTCAACCGTGATCCGTGGTTTTGTCTATTTCCATATTCGCAGACCAACCTTGTGGGCTTGCGTTCACAATTTGGAGTCCAGCATTGACTTGGCGGATCAACAAAATATGCGTTCATTTGAGAGTTTATCTCCCATTCAACCCAATTGATTTTACCTTCTTTCAATTGCTTGAACGTCTCCTGGATGCTTTCGATGAATTTGATTCCCGATGAATGTCGTTCATCGGTCATTTTTCCTTCTTTGAAATGGTCGGGGTTGTCATGCACGATCTGAAAGGAATTGCTCAGTAGGCACTCAGGAGAGCATGCTTACCAGACGCCACCATCTCCAATCCACCCTTGATTCATAGGAGACCCGCAACTAGTGCAGAGTCGGACACCCCATCGAGGAGCAGGGCCGAACCTCTGCTTTAGAGAATCGATTTGATTTCCCGACCGCCAATTGAACAGACTTCGAGCGAAGGAGTCATCAAAAGCTTCCTTTGCTTCGCTGAAAACCCAGGGCAACAATTCGTCATTCATGACGGTATTAGCCTGCGACCCCCAAGTTGAGATTACGAACACTTCATCGCCACCTATGCGGGTCTCTGTTGTTTTCTGGTCTCAAGGTGCATCCAGCCCAATTGCAGTCTCCTCCGACGTGATGGGTCCATCTGCACATTTGTTCTTCATCCAAGAGACGAAGAAGGAATGCAATATGGTCCTGCAAGGTATCAATTTGGGTTTGCTGATCTTGGACGAAAACCATCGCCTGGTCGACCTCTTCATCAGAAATCTCCTCCCAACCGCAAAACGGGCATGCGGTATCACCGCACATGCATGGTTCACTCATTCAATCGACCTCCTTTTCGACTGGAGCCTTCTCTCCAGGTATTCGACCACATTTTTAGACGCCTTCACGAAACGGTCGTGGGCTGTTTTATCAACGGGAATGTCATTCTCGTCCAGGCCAGCGCCTATTTTCTCACCGAGTTCACCAAGGTTTTTCATCGAACCAGACTCTCCGTTGATAAGAAATTGCAGGATGAAGAATTCAGCCTGGTTGACAGACTTCGGGCGGGTCGGTTTGATTATATCGCTCACATTGCCACCCCCGATATTTTGTAAATCCAAAGAGCACCTTCTCCATTGAACAATGCGATAACGTCCACCTCGGGGTGATCCAATACGTGTAATCGGCCTAACCGACCATCCTCGAGTTCGACATTCTCAGACGAAACCACGTTGAACCAACCGCCGCCGAGAGCTTTAGGCACTTTGACCGTTGCGAAATCGTGAGTTGGCACGAATACCCCATCGCCTAAGTCCACTAATCCTGATCCATCTGTCAATCCTGTTTCGATCATTCGTCGACCCCCGCAGCTTCTGGGTTTGCGAAAGCAATGTTGATCTGCTCAGTCAAGCAATCAGGACAGAGGCAAAGCCCCAGGTCGTAAGCATGCTTTGTCATTCGTTCGTTGCACTTGAGACAACGCGGCTCCTGTGTGGCCTTGATTCGCTCTTCGGTTTCCAACCATTCTTCGTAGCAAAATGTTGAGCAATACCAATAATCGTCTCCAGAGCGCGGCTTGCATACCTCAGTTCTTCCACAATTCACGCATTGTTCAATCCTCATCTCAGTCATTCCTCTTCCCCTCCTCCTTTGCGTGGTGGTAGCGAGTATTTTATTCGTAGGGCGATTAAAGAAAATAGCATCCGCCAGAACTTCATTCGGAATCACCGTCCACAGGCATACGGTCAAGGTCTTGTCGTTCAAATGGCTAAAAATCGACTGTAAGCAAGCCAGCACGAATCGAAAACACTCACGCTTTCAGGATTCGGCCCCTCAGAATCTGCCCCAGGAATCGACAAGCTTCTTTCTTTGTCATCACAATCATTCCAGAAGCAACAACAGAGAAGGGAATGAGCCGATCATCGGCTGTGGATGGGTGATGACCAATTTCGCACGCATGGGTTTGAACATTCACCCTCCAGGTAGCCTTTGTCAACGTGTCAAAGAGCCTCTGAAGAGAATCCTCATTGAGATAGATCGTGATGTGCGTAGGCCTTGGACTTCCACCTGCGGGCCAGACTCCAAAACCCGATTCCTGTGCAATCGAATACACCTGCTGAAACGACTTT
>JAKUNY010000157.1 GCA_022451765.1 Candidatus Poseidoniaceae archaeon | reverse complement strand
GTCGATTGATCACCAAGAGCTTCTGAACAAAACCCTTTCCAGTGCCATGGAAGTTGTTCACGGAGGTCTCGCCCTTATCCTTCCGACTGAGCACCGTTCCCAAGTATTGACTCGTCCACTCGAAACGCATGAGCGCCCAGCCCTCAAGCACACTTCATGGGAATCAATTCAAGGGATGCTGAATGAAACTGGATGGGAGTACAAAAATGCGTGGTACGTCTCGGTCCATGGTTCCCTTGGACGCGTTATTGTTCACGCAACAAACGCTCCTCGAGGTTGAGCAATTCAATTGCGTCGGAGTCGCTTGGTTCTGGGAAATGTTCGCGATGCGGACATCCTTCATCCAGAATGGCTTCGTCTTTCGGATTCAAAACAATGGGGTATTTTCGACAGCCCTCAGGACGCACCTCGTAAACCGAACAAACCCCTTCTGCGCTAACATCCGAGCTCGCTGTTAAGAGAAACACGCATGCGCGTGTCTTCTCATCGTTTAGGAGCGTGAGTACACCGTTGTTTTCCCACGTGAAAGAGTCAAGCTGCATTCCAGTACGACGTGAAAGGCGCTTGGCCTCTGCCTCGGTCACAGGCATGGTGGTTTCTCGACAACATGCTGAGCATCCTGTCGGAATGCATGGAAGTTGCGTAACCATACCCTCAACGGGAACGGCTTCCCATTTGAACATCGGGGAGGATTCTCAGAAAAATTTCCGATTAGAGTGGTAAATCTGAGGGAGCCGTTCGGTGTGAATAACGCTCAACTGAGCCATCCTCACGCACAATGAATTTGTTGAAATTCCACTTGATCGCCTCTCTGCCTTCTTGATCTGGAACCTTACAGAGTTCAGCAAACAAGGGATGCCTGTTGTCTCCATTGACCTCAATTTTAGCCATCATGGGGAACGTTACACCGTACTTTGCTTCGCAGAATGAGGCAATTTCTTGATGTGTCCCAGGTTCTTGACCACCGAATTGATTGCAGGGGAAACCGACGACAACCAGACCGTCAGATTTCTTTGCCTCATACAAAGCTTGCATGCCCTTGTACTGCGAGGTGAAGCCGCACGCACTTGCCACATTCACGATGAGATATGTGCGCCCATTGAGATCGCGCAAGGTGGTTTTGTCCCCTTCGATGGTCTCAATTTCAATATCTCTCAAGTCTGCCATAAGACCAACATTGGGTATCTGTTCATGAAGGTGTGGTTTTCGTTTTGATACATTCCTGCGGTAGAAATGTATCATGGATGGACAACGTATCAGGTAGTTGTATGAAAGAATGCACCAAGCAAACGCTCTTGAAGTCCCTCCACATGGTCGTTCCATGCACGTACTCATGGAGACATCAGCAGGGAACATAACCATCGAACTTTTTCACGGAAGCGCTCCGGACACTGTAGCCAATTTCGTTAAACTCGTCTCTGACGGGTTCTACGACGGATTGCACTTTCATCGTGTCATCGAAGATTTCATGATTCAGGGCGGCTGCCCGCATTCCAAAGATCCGATGTCTCGACGTGCAGGAACCGGTGGACCTGGGTGGAAAATTCCTTGTGAAGCATCCGCTCTTGGTCTCACCCACGACTAGCCCGGTGTTCTTTCAATGGCTAATGCTGGACGGAATACTGGCGGCTCACAATTTTTCCTTACCACCGTTGCAACACCATGGCTCAATGGAAACCACGCAGTCTTTGGTCAAGTCTCAGAAGGAATGGATGTTGTCCTATCGATCGAGCGCTGCCAAAAACTTCCCGGTGACCGCCCGGCTCAGCCTCAACAAATCATCCGCTGTTCAGTTGTTGAGTGAACGTAATGACAATTCTCGCCATTCATGGTGGGGCTGGAGGCGATGGATCTTGGCGAGGTTTAACCTCACTTGATCCTGCGCGAATTCAATGCATGCACCATGTCTTACAGTCAATTGGAGAGGCTCTGGATTCTGGCTCAATCGATGCGCTTGAAGCCGTAACGATGGCTGTTGAGTTGATGGAGAATGAGCCGCTGTTCAATGCTGGAATTGGCTCGGTCTTGGATGAGGATGGAACGGTAACAATGGATGCCTCAATCATGAACGGATCTGATGGTGCCGCAGGCTCCGTGGTCAACGTGCGTCGAATCCGCCACCCTATTCGTGCAGCAAATTGTATCCTGAAACAAGGTTGGCCGGTTATGCTCAACAGTGAAGCAGCCGATGTGTTTGCGATTAACAACGGCGTCGAAGAAGTCAAACCATCCTGGCTCGTCACCGACCTGCGACGAAAACAATGGGACCGATGGAGAGAGAACAACGCTCGACCTGGTGCGACCGACGAGGACGATTCTGTCCTGGATCACGATCTTGAGGGTATGGGCACTGTAGGTGCAGTTGCTCTTGACAGGAATGGTGACGTGGCTGCAGCGACCTCGACGGGGGGAATGACTGGCAAACCCAAAGGAAGAATTGGAGACACACCAATCATTGGCGCAGGTACGTGGGCAGACCAACACATCGCCGTGTCGTGCACAGGCGTAGGCGAAGCCTTCATTCGAACCTGTGCTGCTCACAGACTTGCTTCAAAATTTGAATCCGGACTGACGCTTGACGAAGCGTGTTCTGATGTTCTCGACGCCGTAGAACCCATTGGTGGTCGAGGAGGCGTCATTGCGGTTACCACCAAAGGCGAAGTTGCAACCCCATTCCAAACCATGCTCATGTATCGAGGAGTCTGGAAGAACGGAGAAATAACCATTGGAATCGGTCCAAACGATGTTGAATTGGATTCGATGGATTCATAATCAATTGATGAAACGGCCTATACATGGGAAATGATCGAACCTTGTCAAAGGCTCGTAAAATCGCTCAGCGTCTCGCCGGACAGATCGAGAAATTAAGCGATGCACTCGAAGACCTTGAATTGGAATTTGCCATGCTCATGAAGACCATCGATAAGATGGAAGCCAAACAAGGTACATCTCGGAATGTTGAAATCGATGTCTCGGTCAAGATTGATGAGGAAGAGGAAGACGACTTTGATGTCACCAACACTTCGGCACCTACGGTAAAAGGCCGACGTAAGTTCTAATCAGCTCTCAATTGCGTCTTCTCGGGCTTTTCGTGCTGCAATAAACGAGCGAACGCAGAGAGCTGTATACGCACTTCCTGTAAGGAACAGCATAAGCATGGAAGTCGACGCATAGTCGAGACCATCGGACATAACCATGAAGAAACGCGTCCCTCCGAGAGCCGCTAGTAGACCGAATGTGACCGCAACATGCATCCAGAGTTTTCGGTTTCCACCAGGGGTTCTGGCCATTTCTCCCGAAACCAGAAGCGGCAATCCAAAAAACGCCGGTGCAAATGAAGAAATTGACTGTGATTCTGATATTCCGGTAACAATTAACCCCCATAGGGTGAGAACAATTCCGTAAGCAACCGTTAGATTTGGCAAGAAGTCTGACTTTTCATCCATGACATCCCTACATGAAGGAGGTTTATCAGTTGATTTCTTGAATAAGATTTTCTTTTGGATTGATTTAATAACTGCCTTTATTGTTTAATAAATATGGCAAAACACAACGTTGGAGACCGCCGCATCGTCTCTGTCAGCATACCAGAAGATGTCGCCCAAGAACTCGATCGCTGGACAGGAGGAGGTAAGAACAAGGGCCGAAGTGCGTGGATTGTTCAAGCCATCCGAAATCGGCTTGACATCAAAGGGACCTATCAGCAGCAAAGCCGTGAACCAAATGTGCGTTCGCCTCAATCCAATCTTGATTTCCGGATTGAGACCGACACAATGGGCGAAATGAAGGTTCCCGGAGACACATACTATGGTTGCCAAACCGCACGCTCATTGGTGAATTTTGACATCGGTGATGATGTCATGCCCCGCCCGCTTATCCGTGCCTTCGGTATTCTCAAGCTTGCAGCAGCTCGCACCAACCGCGATCTTGGCGTTCTCGATCGAGAGATTGCTGATTGGATTGTTGATGCGGGTGAGGAAGTCATGCACGGGGATCTGGACGCCCATTTTCCATTACGGATATGGCAAACCGGTTCAGGTACACAA
>JAKUNY010000156.1 GCA_022451765.1 Candidatus Poseidoniaceae archaeon | reverse complement strand
AGAGGCGATGGTCAAAAGGTTCACATTGCCAAAGTATCGGGGTCAAGAGAACTCGATTTGGACATCTTGCATCCACATCCGAAATTTAGTGATCTACCTGTTTTGAAAATCCTAGATGAGAACATCAATGTCATTGCAGACCTTATTACTGCTCACACAACGACGTTGGTTTTTGCCAACACAAGAAAAATGACAGAAACCCTCGTTCAACGATTGCGGCGACCAGAGTTCGGGCTCGGAGAACTGGTTGCAGGTCATCACGGATCAATGGACAAAAAAATCCGGCTCAATGTTGAACAGCAACTGAAAAACGGTCATCTACGAGCAGTCGTTACATCCTCTTCACTTGAGATGGGTATCGACATAGGGGCTGTCGATATGGTCATACAATTAGGGTCACCAGGCGACATCGCAACAGCATTGCAAAGGATCGGGCGTGCTGGTCACCACGTTGGGGGAATCCCTCGTGCTCGTTTTCTTCCATCGAGTGTTGATGATCTCATTGAGCTCGCAGCATTGCAAGCAGCCATTCAATCAGGAGATATGGACCGATTGGACTTTCCTGAAAACTCACTGGACGTTGTTGCACAATTCCTCATCGGACTCGTTATCATCAACGAAATCGATATTGATGAGGCATATGAAATCGTTTCAAGTGCTTGGAATTATCGCAACTTCGAATACGACGATTTTATTGAAGTCTTGGACATGCTTGAGGAAGAACGTCGAATATGGATTGATTGGGAAGACAACACGTACGGTAAACGTGGCTATTCGAGAATGATTTACTACACCAACATAGGAACAATAGCGCCCGATAATTCCTACCTTGTGTTCAATGCAGAAGGATCAATTCTTGGACAACTCTCAGGTTCCTTCGTTTCGAATCTTCGTGGAGGCGATGTCATCTTGCTCGGTGGTTCGACCTATCGCGTCACAAATATCCAAGGAACACGTGTAAATGTGTCCAGTGTAACCGGATACAGACCAACCGTGCCATCATGGTCAGGTGAGGCTCGATCTCGAAGTCGCGAGTTGTCTTCATCACTGTTGAGTCTCATCAAACATTGCATGATATCATTGCGTAGAGAACAGGATCCACGCTTGGTATTGCGAGAGGCATATGGGCTCTCAAATTCTGTTGCAAATGCAATAGCCCGACATTTGGAAGAACATACAATCGATTCATTTCAAGTTCCAGAGCCCAATCGAATCCTCATAGAGCAAGTCATTGGGACAGGTCACCCTGCCTATCTCATTACAACATGCCGTGGACGGGCATTCACTACTGCGCTCGGATAGTTCCTGGCAGGAACAGCAGAAGCGTCCGGTGGAAGTGTCATCGAACTCTCCTTTGATGAGAACGGGCTCCTTATCCGAACCGCTCAAGAAGTTGATCCTGCTCAGCTTTACGATGCATTTCGCTCCAATAACCACATCGAAGTCATCGAACGTTACATCATCAACACACAGATTTTTGCGAAACGATTCCGTGAAGTTGCAGGTCGTTCAATGATCATTCCGAAACGTGTGGGGTCCGAAGAGATTAGTCCTCAACAATTTCAACAGAAAGCTGAGGCCCTTCTCACTCGACATCGTACAATGGAAGGTTCTTTGCTCATGAGGGAAGCCAAAAATGAGGTTCTGTTTGGTGATATCGATGTCTTTGGATTAAATCAGTTCTTGGAATCCTGCATCGAGGGTGATGCACGCATCGTACACACAAAGGTGACCATTCCATCCAGGCTCGGAATGAGCCTCTACATGTCGGCATTTGAAGATCTCATGTCGATGAAGACGAGAGCGTTTCTTGTCAAGGACATCGATCCTGAGGTTCTCCGCAGGTTGATGGGTACACGTAGCCTTGCTACTGAAATGACCTCAGAGCAGTTGCACAAGTATTACAGCGACAAAGCACCAATTCCAACGTCACCTGAATCACTCTTCGAATTGATGCAACACGGTGGAGGACTGGATCGTAAATTCAACAATCCACTCTATCGAGAGAAACTTGATGGAATTGAATTGGAGGTTATTCGGTCATGGGTTGAAGAACTCTGCCAAAGCGGAAAAATAACCAAAATAAACGGAACCGGTGAAGCAGAGATTGATGGAAAATGGTTCAATCCATTCATGGCAGAAATTCACGGTACGTTGGCCTGTTTAGCGACCAGCGATTCAAGTTCAATCGTCGATTTGAGAGATTACGATACGAAGGGCATGTCCTTTGAAATCGCTACTGAATTTGACGGTACTACACCAACAAAATGGAAAACTATACGGGTCGGCGACCCGCATGAGGCGCTTCGGGTAAAAATTCTAGAATTGCTAGGTTCTGAGGGCCCAAAAACTACGGAAATTTTACACCAACGTTTGCCGTTTTCCGAGAAATCTGTCGATCGAATCGTCCATGAATTGGAGACACGCAACGTCATCAGCGTTGGTTTCTTTACCCAAACCGATGATGCGGAACTTATTCTCAAAGTCGATGAACATCGTATTACAGGTGGCGAAGAAGAGATTGTAGAATATCGTTGGATTCAAAACCTCGTGCTGGACAAATCATTCAAAAAATACGCAGATGTCTTTGAAGCATTCAATGAGCACGTTCTTGTCCAAAAGCAACAAGAATTGCTGTACAGAATTGAGGACTTCCGATTCAAAGACTGGAAAGATTTGCAACTTGATTCTGATGTCGTAAGCGGGCGATTGCTGCACAACCGAATGGGTTACACGACCAAAAACAACATCCCGATGCTTCTCGGCCTCAAACCAGAACCGTGGATAGGTGCAATGGAAGAAGAGGTTCTGAGCAAACTTCACACCGATGAAAACATCACGCGCCAAGAGTTGGTACAAGACTTCCCGAAAGGAGAAGAACATCGACAACTCGAGCGCGATGTGAAAAATGCGATATCCAACTTGGACCGACAAATGTTGTTCGTAAAACAGTTTGAGGAAGTGATTGGTCGTAGGCGAAGACTCTCCTTGTTTCACAAGGTTCACGGTGTCTACGAGCCGATGGATTTCGAGGATGCAATTGAAGAGGTTGTCCGCCGAATGGGTCCGGTTAAAGCAAGTACACTACGGTTTTATGTTTCCAGAAATTACGAAGATTTGCTCGTAGCACTCCATAATCTCGAAACCAGTGGACGGATTTCAAAGGTTACAGCACTGGTCCCTGACACAGAGGACTTCTACTGCACTCCAGCCGAAGTCGAGATGCTGCGAGTTCCCCGAAGAGAAGATCGTACAATCCGGATTCTAACACAATCTGACCCTTACGTATCCCGATTTATCTGGGAGGTTCGCTCAGCGTTGGACCGTGGATGGTATCTTCCTGTATTCAAAGGCGTAGACCCAGTAGGAAAAGTACTCATGTTCCGGGTTAATGATTATCTCGAAATTAAAGACATGCATGTACCGACAGCCTACTTTGAAGAGTTTTGTGATGCGTTTTTGGTCCTACTCGAAAATCACGCCGACCAACTGGTTGATGTTGCTGTACTTACGAATGTCAACAGTGAACCGATTTCCGAACTTAGTACTCCGATGCGCGTAGGTTTGGAGAGAATCGGGTTCAAGCAAGTAGGCGAACGCATGATTCGTGGTGGAGTTGTTGACCCACAGCCGCGTGAAATTGCTGAGCGGGCATTGTTCCATCAGCATCATTTGCATCAAGAAACACGTCATGAAAACGAAACCCTAGCACTTCGAAAAATAAAGGAAATACGTGACGATTTCGCCTTGCGTGGGCGTTGCGAAGTATTCCGAACCAATCTGAAGTCAATGGCAAGTGCAAATCGATTGCACAAGGGCGTCAACATGCGATGACACCAAGTGTGGGCGCCGTACGAATATTTTGAGACATTGCTAACGATACGAGGGATTCCTCCGGAAGAAGATTTGGTTGATATCATTGAGTTCTTTAGTTCCCAAACAGATCCCAATATTTTCAAAGAGCGACATGCGCTAACGCAATCTGAGTTTCGAAAACTGGTTCAGCCACTGATTCGGACAGGTCATATTGTCGAAGATTTCCGTGGCGGATTCAG
>JAKUNY010000155.1 GCA_022451765.1 Candidatus Poseidoniaceae archaeon | reverse complement strand
CCAATGCTACCTCCAGACCCGCTCCATTCGCAGTTTGAACGGCTGCAAGTAGTTCTGCACCTGGCTCTTGCCCCTCATTAAGTCCCATTCTTCGTTGCTCAGCCCTCAACATAGCTTGCATGAGACCCATCGGGGCTTTCCCTTCTTTGATGACTCTGCGGAGTCCTTCCTTGTCCAACCTACGTCCTTCAACCAACGCATCATGACGTGTTTGACATAACTCAACTCCGACCACTTTCGGTTGATAGGTTTCGATTTGTTCACGAACAGCCTCAACCGAGGCGGTTGCAACATGAGCAGTCCCCAGCATCCTCAACGTTGGAGAAATATCGCCGAACGGTGCTGCATCGCTCATGCATTCCCCTCCTCTGAAAACATCGAATCAAGTCGATTTGAAAATGCTTCGAGAATTACTTCATGCTCTTGTTCGTCGACGTGTGTCTCGTTAAACCCAATCGATGCGAATTGAATTTGCCCGCCTGCCATACCGCGATGTCCTCCTGCTTGTCCGTTCGGGAATTCTTTGGAAAGCCTTAGCCCAATGTGGAGATTTTCACGCCGACTTCTGGCGGAAACAAGTATCTTCTGACGTTGAATGCCAAACACAATAACGAGGTCGGTTGTTGACGTGGCAAACAAAAAGTCGGCCACCTGCGCCAGATCGTCTCTGTGGATGAGGTTGTTGATTGGAGCAAGGACGAGCCCTCCTTTCTGAGTCATGGTTGTAAGGTCCTGTCGGAAAGATTGCAAGGTTTCCTGTGTACGAAGTGGAGCCTGTATCGACTGCAACAAGTCATCATCAACCCACGTATTCAGCCACATGAGTGCCCGCAAATCGACTTGATTGAACGAACGCGTAAAGGAAAGCGTGTCTGTTCGCAAACCGAATGAAAGAGCAGTAGCAAGACGTGGCGTCATCTCCAAACTCATGCTCATGAGAAGGTTAGCGATAAGTGATGATGTTGCTGAATACTCTGGACGCAAGAATGCGACATCTGCACTGACTGTTTTGTCTGAGGCGTGGTGGTCGATGATGATGTGAGGCACACAGTCCTTGGGGAGGATGTTGTTAGCTCCGGGTTGATGAAAATCAACAGTAATGATGCATTCAGCCTCGTTGAGAACATCCTCCAACTCCCAATCAAGAATAATCCGTCGCAGCGGGATTTCAAGAAGGCGGACCATGGCTTGATTTTGCTGATGTTCGATGAGCCCTCCATGGTAGATTGTCGGTTCATGACCAAGGAACGCAACCAATTCATGCATTGCTAATGCAGATGAGAGCGCATCTGGGTCAGGATTGTCATGGCAAAATATCGCAACTTTGGATTTCTCAGGTAGATGACGAATGTAGTTTTCCAGAACCGTGGCTCCAGCATGACGCTCCCAAGAACGGACCTTTTCTTTGAATGCAGCAGTTATGATGTCTTGGACATCAATCTTATCCACAGTATCGACATCATCACCTGCTGAGTTTTCGGAGAGAATCGGTGCATCAGGCCATCGATTACGAAGAGCAGAAAGAACTTGATCGTCCTCGAGAACCTCAGAATCGACAAGGATGACAGCGGTTGGTTTCTGGCCAGCGTTGGGTAAATCAGAAACACCCAGTGGATTTGGTAACGGAAGAATTTCGCAGTCGCCCAATTCTTCAGCAATTGCAAGAGATGAAGCGAGGCCAATCAGCCTTGTGGGTCGTCTTTCAGCGCACCAGCGAGCCAGATTGACAGCAATCGGGCTGTGACCTATTACCAAGAACATAGGATGCTCCTCAGACTCGATTTGTGCGGTTCAAACTTCAAGGTTCGTATTCAGAAGGAAATCTGAACGTTCTCTCGCTGAACACCTTCGACGACGAAGAGATCTTTCCTCGTGCAACCTTTCGTTGCAGCAACAAAGTTTGTTGGAATCATCTGAATTGCAGAGTTGAAGTTGGTGGATGAAGCATTGTAGAATTCTCGTCGATCTGCGAGTTGGTTTTCAAGCGCTACCAGTTGGTTTTGCAAATTGACAAAGGATGTATCGGCTTTGAGATCGGGGTACTGCTCTGCAACCATGTTTATTTTTGGCATGAAGCCGGATAGCATGCCTTCAGCAGCGCCAACGCCCTTTACGTCACCCTGTGCAAGGCAGCCAGCAGCAGTTTGGCGAGCGAGCGCAAACTGCTCAAAAATTTCACGCTCATGTTCTGCATATCCTTTCACGATGTTGACGAGATTTGGAATCATATCGTAACGTTGTTTTAGGAGCACATCAATGTCGGCCCAGGATTTGTTTGCATTTTCTTCCAAACGAACCAATCGGTTCCAGGTGCTGAAAAACCAGAAACCGAAAATCAGGAGTATGAATCCTCCAACAATAAGTCCTATCATGAGTGCGTCCATGAAGATTGGTCGTGTCAAACACTTATCAATCTATACCACAGATTGGGTTGATATGATATGCTGAGTCCCAATGGAAGCGGTATGGACGCCGTTACCATGGCTTTGGTAATCTTAGGCAGCGGTTTCATTGGTTTTCTTTTCGCACCGCTCGGTCTTGGCGGCGGTCTCCTGTTTGCTCCACTGCTTCATTACGGTTTAGGCTGGGAAATAGACGGAGCATTGCTCATCGTTTCTCTTGCCTTATCCGCAACTGTAGCGTGGGGTTCAGGATTGCGTCACAGGAAGGAGGGACACATTTCAGATGAGCGGTTCAAGCAGAGCCTGTGGGGGGCACTTCCAGGTGCCATATTAGGGGTACTCGTTGTTGCTTCCATGAACGGATCGTTCGATTTGTTGTTCAAAGGTTTGAGTCTGATCTTCGTAACATGGGCCATTGGCAAAACACTTCGCTCAACGGACACAAGCATCGTACAGGAACAAGAGCCAAACCTACCTGTCCTTGGAGCAGGTGTCGCTTCTGGTGGTTTTCTGTCTTCTGTTCTTGCTATCGGTGCGGGAGTAATCTATGTTCCAGTACTGAGATCATACGGCGGGCTTGAGTCGAGGAAGGCGATTGGAACAAGTCTTCACATCATGATGTTTGTGCTTCCAGTGTCCATGTTGGCACACTTTTCAGTTCTTGATTCCAGCCAGCTCGATGTTCTTACAACAAATCTTGTTCTTATCTTTAGTCTTTTTATGGTGGTTGTTTTTTCGGCAAATTTCGGTGCAAGGTTTGGGATAGCAAACGTTTCCGAGCATCGGACTATGCAGCTTTTCATTGCTGTACTTTTCGTAATCGGAATCCGATACATTCTCGATCTCTCATCGAACCTTCTTTAGTTCAACAGGCATCATAAGCTTCAATCAGATATTCGGTGATTGGGTTTGTCCATGCCAGTTCTAGGACCCCGTCTCGGCCCTGAAGGGCATAAGCACGTACAACATCACGAACGCGTACGTTTCCTTCCGAGGACCGAGCCAAAATGGTTGCACCCTTGACCGCCTTACCCGTGCCGTGTGGATCGTACACGGTATCCAGGGCTTCTTCGAGGAACCAGTCTGCTTTACCACCAGGTTCTCCTTCGTAGGTCTTCTTCGGACGTTTCGCTCCAAACAGGCCTCCAGTCTTCGGTTTACTCTTGGGTTTGGATTGTGTTTTCTTTGGTTGAGATTTAGATTTCGATTGTGATTTACCGCTCGATTTTGACTTGCCCTCAGATTTGAACTCCTTCTCTAGTTCTGCCCGAATTTCCGATTCAAGTTTCTCTCGGAGCGATTCTTCATTCCCTTCCGCTGATGCTTTGGCAGCACGTGCAACAGCATCATCGCGCTCATCTTTCAGAGCCTGGATTACGTTGATATAATGGCTGGCGACTTCAATCAATGCAGTTTCCATCGCTGCTTCCATTTGCATTGACACAACATCCGAAGAGGATTCTCTCCATTTTCTCCATTGAAGCATCGTATTGTTGTGAATGTCAGAACCACATTTAGGGCAGAAACTTCTCTTTGGAGGTTTGAGGACTGGAATCGCTCTCATCGCTTCAGGATCGATACCTTCGTGCTCACCGCTAGCCACATCGTGGATGTGTGTCGAGGCATCCATCCCGTGATTCATTGCATCTCGAAACATACCG
>JAKUNY010000154.1 GCA_022451765.1 Candidatus Poseidoniaceae archaeon | reverse complement strand
CGACGGTCCAATCTTGGAGCCCCCACACGAGATACACGCTTCCCCGATAATTTTCCAAGACATCGGGAAGGTGGCGGCGTTCGTCCCAGTAGTCGTTCCATTCAGCACCACCGAACTCAGCGAAGGCATAGGTAGACCAAGGGTTGAGTGGGCCAACCAGATCATCCGAACAAACACGTATATCGTCGGTCGTTAAATCCGATGTAGCCGCCTGATATGCGGCGTCATACCCCATTGCCCGTGCTTCAGATGATCCATTTCGATAGAACATTTCTTGAACACCAATCGACCCAGAAATTGGGACGATTGTCTTTAGATGTTCACTCGGTTGTTGAGCCGCTTCCCAATTGGTTGTCCCAGCATAGGACTTCCCCATTAACCCAACATTTCCGTTGGACCAATTTTGTTGTCCTAACCAATCAACAACAGCCTGAATACCCACCTGCTCACCAAGGCCTTTGACATCTTGGCAGTGCGTGGACTGTCCGGTTCCAAACGTACTCGCTTGGGCCAATGCGTATCCATGCGGAACAAATGTGTCGTAGACCCATTGACCAACACCTCCATCCGGGATTGTATTTGGATTTGAATCAGCACCGACGCCCGGCATACCCTCGCCACCGAAGTCATAGTACGGGTGGATGGTCATAATCACAGGCACTTTAACCCCATCTTCAACATCAGGCAACCACAGAGCAACGTGCATTTTTGCGTCGTCAGGGTAACCCACATCTTGCTCTGAGGCTGGTAAATCCACTGAGATGAAATGTTCCGTGTACGGTAGAATACCATAGGTACCGTTCTCAGGGAGTTGGGCTCGCATGGTGTCCATGGGCAAATCCATCATGTAACGCTGATTGAGTGGTACATCCCACCAATCATAGACGCCCTCGACATCATTTTCTCCCGATAGTGCGTTACCAAACGACATTGATAGGAACAAGAAGACAACGCAGAATGCTGCCGTAGCATAAAGCGAGATGTTGAGTTGGTTTTTGTTTCGGTCCGCTGACGAATCGAAGATCTCTGCTTCGAGGATATCATCAGCCATGAACAACCCAAACACTTGATATTGAAGAGTGTGGCGCTTTCATGCTAATGCAAATTCGGTGGGAACGCTCTGCTCCCAGACATACTCTCCTTGTTTGTTAAGGCCAAGATTTTCAAAAATTTCAGGAGTGCAGTGCACTCCAAATTCTCCTTTCAGCCGCGCCCTTGGTGCAAGGGTGGCAATGCGTGCAAACCCCTTTTGCCAAAGCGCCAGCGAGGTGATTGCATCCTGTGAGGTTGGTACTGTACGTTTTAACCGAGGCCCGAATGGAGGAGGGTATTCGTAACCCTGCGGTAACAGAAGTTTTCCCTGACGCGTTGGACGTTGCGTAACATATCGAGGTTTCATGAACTTCCTTCGAATTGCTCTCCATTTTTTCTTTTGATAAGAGACTCCTGTCAAATATTCAGCTTCATAATCATAGAGGGTCTCTTTGATTTCATTCCAAACTTCAACATCCATGCAATAGGTGACTGAATGCGTATGCGTTGCTTCGACAAGATGAAGGTGATCTTCGGTCATATTTTCTTTTGGCAAATTCCAAACCTGCGTCATACCAATGTCGTTGTACTGTCTTGCCCAGTCTGCGAGTTTGAGACTTGTTTTGATGAAATTGGGGCCAGGAATTAAATCATCCTCCACTAGAATGACGCGTTCATAGCCTAATTTTTCGTACAAATCTCTGCGAGCACCGATGAGATTTCGACCAACTCCGTAATTTTCATCGCGCAGAATAATCTCTTCAAATTCTAAATTTGAATTTTTGATGTGAGCGAGAAGTTCCTGTTGTTTGGAATCGACCCCCCCGTCGATGTAGTGATAAACATCGATGTTCTCTAAATCATCTTTGTTTTGTTCAAGGCCTTTGAGGACCTCGAGAAACAAGTCGGGTCGATTGTAACTTGCAGTGAATAATGCAGTCTTCATCCCAAGTTACTCCTCAATTTTTGCATCTGAACAAACTAAAAAAAGTCTTGCTCAAAGTTGAACCTCTTGAATTGGATATACGCTGTCGATGCTTGCAAGGAAATTCCTCTTTAAGCCTGAGCGAGTGGGATTGCATATGGCCAGCATCCTTGTGACCGGCGCTTCAGGAATGCTTGGCCAGCATCTCGTTCCGATGCTCAAAAATAAGGGTCACAGTGTTCTAACACCCTCTCGACATGAACTTGACCTTTCAGATGCTCATGCAACGTCAGAGTACATCGAGTCAAATCTACCGAATTTTGTCGTTCATTGCGCAGCGTTCGTTGCAGGAATTGCCTCGAGTAAAACCATCAAACATCATTCGCTTGACCAAAACATATCCATGGGACTAAACCTCATTCGAGCATGTGTAAGCCATGGAGTAGCGAATATGATCAATGTTGGTAGTGCAACGGTTTACCCGAACGAAGCACCACAACCACTCTCAGAACCCTCGATTGGGGACGGCCCTCTTGAAGGTCCAATCGAAGGATACGCACTTTCAAAGTACGTTGTCTATCGAGCATGTGAGATGGCAAACGAACAGCACAATGTGTCATTTAAGACGATTCTCCCCTGCAATCTCTTTGGCCCATACGACAATTTTTCACTCGAAACTGGGCACATGCTTCCCGCAATCTTGCACAGAATGCATCAAGCAAAGCAGAACGATGATGCCTCAGTTACGATCTGGGGCGATGGTACGGCTAAGCGAGAATTCCTCTATGCGCCTGATTTAGCAGATTTCATCTGTTTTGCAATTGACAATTTTGAAGCATTGCCAGGGGTGATGAACGTAGGTTCAGGCCTAGAGATTAGCGTAAATGCAATGCACAAGCACATGGCGAAGGTAACTGGATACTTAGGGGAATTTCAACACGACATGAGCAAACCGGTCGGCCGTTTACGCCGATGTCTCGACCTACGCCATCAAGAAAGCCTTGGTTGGTCTCCAAAAACGGCATTCCAAGATGCGCTCGAATTGACTTACGACTACATGCGGAGGTCATTGGAATGAAGGGTGGTTCAACCGGGAATTCCGCAGCCAAGTTACTTCCAGGGGGAGTCCATCCGTGGCATGCTTTTGATGAATCAAAAGCAGGCTATTACAGCCAACTCCAACTCAAACGGTGTGTCGAGGACCGCAACCCTCTCCTTCCAATCATGGAAGACAAATACCGCTCGAGAGAACTTGTGCTCAAAAAAAACGTATGTCACCTGACTGAACTCTACCACTGGTCTGAAGAGGTTGAAATCGATTGGGATAATTTACCTGAACGCTGCGTCATCAAGACCAATCACTGGTCGGGCGATGCATTGTTTATCATGGACAACGGACCAGAACCACTCGCGAACATTCCTCGAAAATTCCGTATGTTTTCAAGAACAGACAATCGATATCGTGTAATTCGAAACTGGCGTGACCAGAACGGTAAACCCTGGCCGAAGTGGCGAATTGAGCGTTCACTCCGCTGGTGCCTGCGACAAGAATTTCCTGTTCCCCTCGAGTGGGGGGCTGCGAACATCAAACCTCGAGGCGTAATGATTGAAGAACTGCTCACCGACAACAATGCGTTACCCAACGATTGGAAAGTCCATGTCTTTCATGGAAAGGCAGGATTCATCCAATACGACACCGGGCGTATGACTTCTCATTCCCAATCCATTTACTCACTGGATGGTCAACGCATTCAACAAACAAACGGACGATGGAGCGAAGAGCATACACCGGATGAGATTGTTTCCATTCTTGGAAAAGATGGTATCGATGAACTCGTCCATATTGCGGAACGTTTGGCTGAAGACATTGCTTATTCACGCGTGGATCTCTTTTTGGCCGATGGGAA
Source organism: Candidatus Poseidoniaceae archaeon (assembly GCA_022451765.1). Taxonomy (GTDB): domain Archaea; phylum Thermoplasmatota; class Poseidoniia; order Poseidoniales; family Poseidoniaceae; genus MGIIa-L2. Next base: position 200 of record JAKUNY010000154.1, on the reverse strand, counting down.
ATGGTATTTCGGGGAGTATACCAATTACCACAACTCCTGCCATCCACAGTCCATTGAATGGGAGAAGCTTGGTGGTGCATTGTGGTCAAACGCTGGGCACTAAATTTCGATACATTCAAAATCATCGGGCCTGAGGAAACCACGGAGGGGTTTTTGTGGACGCACCAAATCAACAGCGAAGGCTAGTTGTTGAGGGTGGC
>JAKUNY010000153.1 GCA_022451765.1 Candidatus Poseidoniaceae archaeon | reverse complement strand
TCTACATTTTCAACGACGGCTGTCGTCTTCGTAATAATCTAGTTGTCAGCGACAGAATCAGTGATCACGGTTTGTTGTGGGGACGGTTCAAGAATGGATTCCGTTTTCTTAACTGATTCTTGACTTTGCTTGCGTAGTTCAGCGAGCCTGTCTGCTCTTGAAACTTGATGTATTGGCTCATTTGCAGTGGGTTGGTTCAAATTTTTTGAGTCAACTGCAGGTTTCTGAAGAACGGGTTGGGATGCTGCCTGACCACCTAACCTCTCTCGCGCCTCTTGTTGCTTCTTTCGAAATTCACTTGAGTCTGTGCTCTGACGAGAATCGGAACGAATCTGATTGTGGTGATTTGTTGCATTAGCAGCACTTCGTTCACTGCGTTTTTTTTGGCGAACTTGATTTGCATTCGCAGCAAATGGATTGAAAGGTTCATCCGGTTTCCTGCGCCTATCTCGAATTGTGAATCCCCCGTTGTTTAAATGTCGCTGCCGACTTGTTAAAAACAATCCGCTGCTTTCTAGCTCCACGTGACTGCCGTGTCATCAGTCCTCATGTATTGATTGATTCCACTGGATTCATACGGTGTCGATCTCCCTGTTGCTAACTCAATGTATCCAAGCAGGCCAATCATTGTACCATTATCGATGCAATACATTCGTGGAGGGGCATGCGATGTCGAATCCCTTTCGGTTGCCATCAGTGTCGACATTTCTCGCAATCGATTGTTGCATGCAACACCACCACCAAGCAAAATCTCACTTTTTCCACTGTGTGCAAGTGCACGTTCTGCTACTTCGATGCAAGCAGCGAATGCATGCTCTTGCAACGACCAACATACCGCTCCAAGTGGATGCCCTTTCTCGATGAGGCGCTGCGCTGCGGTCAGAATTCCGGAAAAGGCCAAATCCATACCGCGTACTGGATACGGAAGTTCGAGTTCATCGAGTGTTGCATTAGGATGATTTTCAATATACTCTTTTGCAAGTTTTTCAATTACTGGACCTCCGGGGAATGGGAAACCTTGTTGGCGAGCAAATTTGTCAAGCATGTTTCCTATTCCGATGTCCAACGTTTCACCCAAAACTCTGTATTTTCCTTGCAACTTCGCAATAACTTGCGTGTTTCCTCCACTGACGTAGAGTAGCACGGGATCATCACAATCGCATTGCTGACGACCAATTTCAATATGAGCCACGCAATGATTTACTCCAATCAGTGGAACATCCAATTTACTTGACAATGTTCGAGCGACGGAAGCACCAATGCGTAGGCATGGGCCTAATCCCGGTCCTTGTGAGTATGCAATTGCGCCGATATCGGATGGTCGTAAATTCTGTGAATCGAGGACACGATGAAAGAGATCAGCTGCATAGTCTCTGTGGTGATCAGCGGCTTCTCTCGGGTGGATACCTCCTTGAGCGGGTTTGATGGTATCGCCAACGGAAGGATATGGGATTCCATTTGAATCGACGAGACCAAATGAAAAAGTGTGTGCTGTAGACTCGATTCCAATGGTCCACTTGCCTTCGTCCATGGACAGCCCAAGATGCGATTGTTCTTCAACTCTCACCTTCAGCACCACTCATGCGAACCATCTATCATAACATTGGTTCGATTCAAACAATGTCTGATACATCGTCATTGATAGAAGGAAAAAGTATTATTGTAAAAGGAAATGTTATCGAGGATATTAAAGATTCAATAGAAGAATTTGAATCCTCCGACTGTAGTTTTGTCGATGTTGGTGGAAAAGCAATCATACCGGGGTTTATTGACGCGCACAATCATTTGCTGTGGGCTGGCGATAGATTCAATGAGCACAACTTACGACTTGAGGGCAAAACATACTCAGAAATTGCGAATATGGGAGGTGGTATCATGGAAACCGTTCGACAGACACGTAACGTAACTTCGAAGTCGTTGTACCTTATCGGGTTGCAGCGCTTGAAGGAATCACTAAAAAACGGAACGACCCATGTTGAGGCAAAATCCGGATACGGTCTATCCACAGAACACGAATTAAGATTGTTAGCAATCGTAGATCAACTCAAACAACAACAGGGTGTTCCTTCGATACATTCGACATGGATGGGTGCACATGCAAAGACGCCTGAACACACATATCAGTCCTACACCGAAGAAATACTCGCCGACCAACTACCGAATGTCTTGGAATCCGGTCTTGCTGAATCAGCGGACGTGTTCTGCGAGCCTGGATGGTTTTCTGTTGAACAATCGGAAGACATTCTACGAGCAGCACGCCTTGGAGGATTGGATTTACGCATGCACATAGATGAATTCAGTGATGGTGGAGGGGGAGAATTAGCTGCAGAGATGAAGGTCCGAACGGCAGACCACGCTCATCACACACCGATGGAAACTCGTCACAGGATGAAAGAATCAGGCGTTATGACCGGTTTTTTACCAGCCACACCATACTCCAACGGTCATGATTGGCCTGACTTTGCAAATGTGCAGCAAAATGAAATCCCATTTTCGATGGCCACGGATTTTAATCCAAATTGCTACATTAACAGCATCCCGTTCATTGGATCATTGGCAGTTCAAAGAAACAGTATGACACCATTTGACGCACTTCACTGTGTGACACGACAAGCAGCAAAATCAACTCCACGTGCGGATGGACTGGAACATGGTCGACTCGAAAGAGGAGATGTTGCGAATTTCAATATTCTGAAAAGCAAGCATTGGGAGAGTTGGTGCATGACACCATCAGCATCTCCAATTGAATCTGTGTGTCTCGAGGGTGTTCATATTGAATTTTGATTGGTTCATTAACCCGGTAATCAAAATATAATTTATTCGTGAAAAAATATTAGGTGTTAATCATGGCTTGGGTGGAAACGGTTGTTTGTTCGTCACACAAGAAAGTGGATGCTCGCTTTCTTAGAGTACTCAATGCACACCAGGAGCTCAAAAGAAGACAAGATGGTTGCTTACTGTCATGGGCGGCGAGATCTGTCGACGGCCAACCGCTGTTTCTTGTACAAACATTATACAAAACGAGAAAACATATGCGATCAATATCGAAAAAAGTTACAGATAAGCTTGATTCTGAACACGGACCACTTGAATCTTTCATGAGCGGCCCACCTTTGGTTGGAATCTTCGAGGTCGATGAGGTTCAATTCCTTAATCAATTCAAATTGAGCAAAGATTAGACCCACATAACGTCGAATAATGGTAGTTATACGACATTGGTCTGATATGAACAACCACAGCCACCTCAATAAAATCAGGAGAATGGAACTCAGTACACCATTTTATGAAAATCTGGATGAAGAGCGATATCAATAAATTACGATTTCGGCACGCAAAGTAGGGGGTCAAAGGGGCATTTTTAGCTAAAGTTGGCCAAATAGTTCATACAGTATCTCCGTCGCCGTTCGGTTATGACTTCAATCGAAGGTTTTTGCCTGAAGTGTAAGACATACGGCCCGATCCTTAACGGCAAGAAAATAAAAATGGCAAATGGGCGAACCCGGTTTGCTGGATCCTGCTCACAGAAAGGATGCAGTGGCAAAATATCGAAGATCATATCATAACCCAACATTGTACCCACCGATGTGAATAAATACGCGTCTATTGTGGGAAGATTACCTAGGGCTCGTGGTCTAGGGGTTATGACGTTGCCTTGACATGGCAAAGATCGAGAGTTCGATTCTCTCCGAGCCCACCACTGAAAACACTTGAATAGTTTATTCAAAATAGAAATTATTAATCTCCTTTTGAAAAATTAATCCTCATGTATCAATTCGACATCAGTCGAGATTGTTTCAACTCTGGCAATTGGTTCAACATCATCATCCAAATCAGAGAAATCTGTGTTTCCACCAGTCCATGATTTTATTTCATTGGTTTCATCAAACGATTCATCTACAAGCTTCGCGCTTGAAGATAAGGAGTATGCTGATGGGTCGATTTCTCTCATTGGTGAACGTTCTGATGGGTCAGGTGCTTTTCTCTCTTCCATTGGTAGTGTGGAATGGAACAAACCACACTCTGGGCATTTGAATGTGCCCTTTGTTTCAAGTGTTCCGCATGAGGG
>JAKUNY010000152.1:1980-4171 GCA_022451765.1 Candidatus Poseidoniaceae archaeon | reverse complement strand
TCAGTTTCCCGAGGTTATTCCAGACGATAGGGCAGGTTATCCACGTGTTACTGAGCAGTATGCCGAGCCCCTAAGGCTCTCGACTCGCATGGCTTAATCGAACTCCAAAAGCGGTCGCCTCTGGCAGGATCAACCAGATTTCTCGTGTTTTGATCCCTAGAGTTGTTATCGCAATTAATTCGCTGTCCTAAATTTCTTGGCGAGGTTATGAGCACTATCTCTTGCACAACAAAAAATACGTCATAATCTCTAATCACCTACCTGACCCTGAGCGAGCTCCATCCCGGAGGTTTCTCAGAATCGCATGTGCTTCGGCTGTCGTCGTTGGGTGATGGAAACCTTCACCGTCCGAGGACTCGGGTCCCAACGCCGTTCCCAACGACGCAAGCAACTCACCCACTCGCCCCCCCTATATCAAGATACCCGCCTGTAATTGGCTTCAAAGTCGCTCACTGCGAGCCAATCAAGCAGTTTATTTATGCCCTGATTCAAATCGATAACAGACAACATCGTTAGTACGTGGCCCGTTTGAAGTCTAGTTGCGATTTCTTGAATGAGTTATCCAAGTCATCTTTCCGCAGACTCTCATTGTGCTCTATTTGTACCACTGAATGGTTCTGTCGGCCAAAATAAAAAAAACCCATACGTAATCGAGCCTATGTGACAACTGAATTTTGGGGTATTAAACCTCCTGAGGATGCAGAACAGTCTGAAAAAATACACTTTCCTAATCCCTTAAAGATTGAAGTTGATGGGAAAACACAAGAGTTTCAACTCGACAAACAAACAGAATTGTCGTATGAAGCGATTCGTGCGATCCTGTCTTGCGATGGATTTTGGATTCTCCACTTAGATGCTGATAGAAACGCCTTTTTCCAAATGCACATGGAAAGTAGTCTGTTCGAATATTGGACAGATGGTGAAATGCAGCACCAGGAAACCGGTGATATCGATGATGCCTTGAAATATCTAGAATCAATTGTCATGACGGATTCGGATGGTCAACCCGCCTACGTTGATAACAACGACAACCCAATCCCGCCATCAACTGCAGTAGCACCGACACAGCAGCGAATCGAGGCAATGCAGCAGACCGATGTTGCAAAACTTGCATCAATCGAGACACCAGAAACCCATAAATTGTACAGGTTTCTTGACTTTGTGCTCATCTATTTTGTAATAGCTATACTCGGAGCGCCTCTTGCAGGAATTTTAGACAACGGCGTATGGTTATTCTTCTCGAACATCGCTGCTGTACTGGTAACAGCTCGGGAGTTTCTCACCCGTGAAACAATCAAGCATTTCAAAGAGCAAGAAACTTATGTTTGGTATGAAGGTACTTCTGTGAAATTCATTTACGTCAAAGATATGACTGACAGATTACTGACTTTTATTAAAACAACTACCACGTCAACCTCCGATGGAAGGAGTGAAACAAACGAACACCATTATTATAGAATAATCGATGCCAATGGCGGAGAATTACATTCCGATCGAATCGGTGATGAACGAGACATGGGCCGGCTGATAGCATTGCTTGGATTAAAAACAATGAAGCAGTCTGCTTACAAATATCCAATAAAAGGTGCAAAGAACCACGATATGAATCCTAAAACAGCTCAAATGATAGTGGTAATGGTTTCAGTGGGTATGGTCATAACGTTCGTAGTGTTGGTGGCTGGAATATTCGGTATAGTTCCACTGTTCTCGTGGGATGATGGATATGGTGATCCGTATAACGGTGATTATTCATATTATGATAATGATTTACCACCTTTGTGGTGTGATGAGACTGTCCTCTATCCAGTCACGGTTCCCATCAGCGTAACAAGCGAGGTAGTCATCGAGGAAACTGAGGGCCATCATCAACGAATCCCCAATCGGAATGTATACACAGATTCAATCCCCGAATTAGCCATCAACGGCGGAGTGTGTAACTATCAGTACAGGGTGGGCACGGCTTCAGGTTTCGAAATCACCTACAAACTGGATAACGTAACCAATATCGATGGAGTGAGTATTCTCGTGATGGAACATCCGTTTATGATTACCAATGGTTATTCAGGAATTGAAATCTACACCAGCACCAACAACGGTTCGACATGGACTTCCCAATACGAATCAACAGAAATGTATGGCTTCTATGAGCGTGGAGCCACATATGAAACGTATGCTGAAGATTTCATGCACA
>JAKUNY010000152.1:0-1970 GCA_022451765.1 Candidatus Poseidoniaceae archaeon | reverse complement strand
CATCAATTTTCTGCTACTGCTGAAAATGTAACCCATGTTAGGATCGAGACAGGATACGCTGACCAGTTAGGTGATACATCGGTTAGCTTCTCAGCATTGCGAATTGATGCCGAGGGGGATTATGACTATCCGGACTATCTTTTGTGTGACGGCACTTGGGACGGTTTGTTTGAGAACTCAACCAGTGAAATGATGGAATGGCCTGCTTATGGTGAACGTGATCCAGTCCTTTTGGGCTGCGATGACTGACAAATAAATTGCCTCGGTATGTAGCCAAGCACTGTTTCGAATGTTACTCAGCGCCGAAGAATTGTCGCAGCATTGGATGCATTTCCATGGCTTGTTCCTTCTGGATTTGCTCGTACGTTCTCAGAATAATACCAACAGCCAGCAACAGACCTGTACCGGTTGCATTACCAACCGTACCAAGCAAATCAGCACCCGCTGCCAGTAAACCTACGAACGCACCAGAGAAGTAGGTAACTGGAGGGATGTAATTCTCGAGAATCTTCTCCAAAACCTGCGGATTCTTACGGAAACCTGGAATTTGCATGCCTGTTCGTTCAATTTGCTTGGCAACGTCCTTGGTACCCATGTTGGTGGTGTCGATCCAAAACTTCGCGAAGACCATCGAACCAACGGTCATCAAGACCACATAGAACACAACGTGAAGCATGATCTGGCCCAAACTATGGCCAAACATATCCGATTGCTGATTCAGTAACGGAATCAGCCAATCGTTGACACCAGCAGGCATGGATGCATACCAGGCAAACCCACCCGACGCTGCTGTCTGACCCGGCTCATACGTTCCGATGTAATCCGACATGGAGAACCAACCCTGCCGACCTAATATCGGCGTCTGTGACATCGTCGGATGACTCCAGAACAAGAGCGAGAACATGTTGACGTTTGCAAGCAATGCAGCCATCAAAATGACAGGAATGTTCGAAGCGTAAACCAATCGAATTGGATACTTACCACGGTGACCACGAACCTTTCCGTGCGTCAATGGCAATTCCAATTTGCTCGATTCGGCATAGGCCACCACGAGGAACACGATGATACTGGAAACCAGGGCAATCACAGCATTCGGATGCGTCGCATCACCCAACAGAATCATCTCGAACCCGTTCAGTGATATCATCTCACCATTCGTCGCCGTCCTGAACATGTAGAAGATCATTGGAAGCGTACCAGCAGGCGGGTTTTCTACGGAGTAAGCGAAACCTGCAGTGGTTGGAAGAGGTGAAAGTGTACCAACGAATGTTGATTGTGCAACACCTGCTGCGATAAACAGGGACATACCGGATCCAATGCCCCACTTGCTGACCAACTCATCGAGAAGGAAGACCAGGTAAGAACCTGCAAACAATTGAGCAACAATAACGAAGTTTGCCCAGCCGATTCCGTATTCATCGATGAGGAATTCTGAAGGGTCAAGGAAACCATAGGTCTGTGGAATGGATTCGATTGGAATCATAATGAGAACAAGAAGTTTCTGAACTCCTTGGTACATTGCCTTGTCATCGCTGTTGGTAAGGTCAAGACGAATGATTTTCGCACCAGCAAACAATTGCATGATAATTGAACCTGTAACGATTGGACCGATACCCAAGTGCATGATTGTACCCGATGCACCAGCCATGATTGAACGGAACCCACTGAACAAGTCCATTGCTTGTCCGCTCAGTCCATAGAGCATGACGTTGGTCATCGCAAAGTAGATGATGAGAACGAAGGTAGTTGTCCACATCTTTTCTCCGAATCGAACGTGACGATCAGGTTTGGTGATTGCAGGGTAAACATCGACGAATCGCCTGAGCGCGTACAAACGACTGCTCTGGTCGCCGCTCCACATGAAACACGTAAGAATGGCTGCAGCACCAAAACCGAGCAAAAGGACACCTACGAGAAGGAACCCAACGGCTTCTTCGTACCCGCCCCATTTTTCAGGACGGCAATACCAA
>JAKUNY010000151.1 GCA_022451765.1 Candidatus Poseidoniaceae archaeon | reverse complement strand
TTCCCTAATCTTGGAGCACACCCCATTTTCAACCTACGCGCATCTGATTCTGATTACAGTGCCTATCATTCACCCGATGATACGCTCGATAACATGATTGAGATGGTTGGCGGAGTTGAGGAGCTCGAACAGAGCATGGAATTTGTTATGTGGGCCGCAATGCTTGAATTCATGATTGCTGACCAAACACCCGAAATTCGTAATGTAAACGCTTGATAGTTTAAACGACGTTTTTTGAACCCAAAGCAGTTGTTTATGCTATGGAACAAGAGGATTCTGCGGAGATTTTTGTTCTTCATCGTTTTGCCTCATCACCTACCTTTCCTGCGGTGATGATTGCCTTTGGCGCATTTGTTGCATTGGCAGAATCGGTGCTTATGTTAATTCAAGGGGAATCCATTGAGAATGCGATTTGGCCGCAAGCGATTCGAACGCTTTCATGGACATTCATTCTACGAGAAAATGTTGCAATCATTACCTTTTTGTCAGCGGTTTTCCTTACGTTTTGTGTGTACTCATCCATACAACACCATCGCGGTAATCGTCTTCCCAGACCCATCCAAGGGCTGTTCTTCGGTCTGATTGGAGCGGTTTTGGCTTCATGGGTTATTTTTGTACTGATGGACTATCGATACATTCGTGGAGCATTCTTGCTCCTTCCTACAATCTATGGAGTCGTTCTCTTGGGTACTGCAATCGCTGTGAAGGGGCCTCCAGGTCTACCTGATTCCAAACAAAATTGGAAGGAAAAAGGGACCACCGTCCTCCATGTTCTGGTTGTGTTCCTTGCAGCATGGCTGGTCATGCCAGGTATACCCGCACTCATCGGGATTGCACCGTCGCCCCCAGACGCCCCTGCGATGGGATACGGCGCCGAGGCAGGACCGTTCGATCGTACAACCATCCGTTACGCCTATGAGTTACCGGATGATGTTGTAGCAATTCAAGGCCCTACAGAAGAAGACATCGAGTTCTCTGTGTACCTTACACTTCCACATTTACCGGAGGAACCCGGTATTGAAGGGGTTCCGCTAGCAATCCTATTCCATGCCTTCAACAATCCCTCGATCGATTCGTACACAGACTGGATTGACCATTTGTCTGCAAAAGGGATGGTTGTTGCCTACATTCAGTATCCAACCGATATCCGACCAGATGGGGGCGATGATTTTGAAGCAACAATCGTTAACGGGACTTCAGATTGGCCACACCATGTTCCTCGAATGCTCTCCATTGAGTCTGCCTTGCAGCACCTGAACGGACTGATTACTGCATCACCACGTGATGCTGCAATCGATAACGTACTTGGCAACCTAACAATCATGCCACAACATCTCTGGATTGGTGGACACAGTCTAGGAGGGGCTTACTCACTCCAAGCCCTCGGCATGGCTCAAAACATGGGATGGGGAAATCAGACAGTGCTTGTCGATACAGAGATGGCAGCCGCTCGCCCAGTCCAAGAGGAGTGGGTACCCGATTACAGCAACCTGCCAGAAAATTCGATTGTCCATCTTGTTGTTAGCGAAGACGACATGACGGTTGGGCAATGCAACAGTGTTCACCAACACGCATTGTTCGAGGAGGTCGATGAAAATCAAACGCTTCTCTTGTACATACCCAGTGATCGTTATGGATTCCCAAGGTTGGTCGCAACGCACTACATACCAGCCAATGAGGCACATGACACCCTCGCCGATTGGGCATTTTACAGGCGCATTGATGCTCAAGCGGATTGGGTTGTTGCCCAAAGCAGGGGCGATCTCAATACAGCTGATTTTGCTTATGCGAATCTCGTCAATGTAGGTATGCTGACAAATCTAGGCAAATGGTCCAATGGTGTTGATGTGCTACCAATACAAGCCTATACAAATCCGAGTGATTCAAAACAATTTGCAGATTGTTTCGATGGGGAGTGATACAATGGAAAACGAGGGAAAAAATGTCAAGTCCTTGATTAAACTCATCTCTACATCGACAATCATTGCATCCATGTGTTGCCTACCTAGCGTTGTGCTTGTCTTGTTTGGCCTCGCAAGTGTGAGCAGCGCCGCTGCGCTTTCAAACACGCTGTATTGGGGAGAAGGTGGGTACGAATGGTTTCGGCCCACAATGTTGGCCATCGCATCAATGTCCGTCATCGTTGGCTTGTTCTTGTATTTCAGAAACCGGGGTATATGCTCATTTGATGATGTGAAACGGCAACGCAAGAAAGTCATCAATACTTCTCTGGCGGTCCTCATTACCGCATATCTGTCCTATTTGTTGTTCAATTATGTGATACTCACTGAAGTAGGTATCATGCTTGGTCTTGACTGGGAATCGAGCCGTTTTTGGAACAAGTAGTCAGACATTCTTTCGAATTGTTGCGCAACCAACCTTCCAATCATCGCCCGAACGCATCGCTTCCCGTGTTGCATCCAACAGATCATCTTCCAACGTTCGAATAGGATGAGAATCACGAGCCCATGCAAGGGTGATATGGTAAGCATCGTTTGATAAATTTTCCAATTGGAAAATTGAATTTGCAATTGCGATTTTATTTTTCAAATCGTTTGAGGATAAGACAAGATCTCTAGGATTAAGATGCATCCCCATACGCGCAGCTTTATGCACCGCTTCCTTCGAAGTCCAGGTCTGTAGAGCATCCAATTTACCCGATTGGAGGAGAGCTAATTCTTGCCCTTTGGCCATCATGTCGAATACTGAAGGACTCGGAGGTCGATCGAAGGGTTCTGCATCCACGCCGACAGTCCAACCTTGGTCAATAAGTGCAACACAAGCAAGGGGTTGACTGTGTGCAATGGATAAGCATGGCAATGTTGGTTGGATCCACAAACCTTGGATGGCTCGCAGATATGGTGCACGTTCCTCGGTCCGATGGACGTAAATTCCTGAGCAATCAATTCCACCCCACTCTTTCACCGCCTCCTCGAGTAGCCAACGAGCCGAGAAGTGTTCATTCTGCCTTTTCGCAGTCTTGAACGTCTTGATTTCATCCCAATCGAGAAATTGAAGCTTTTCTGGTGAGTGTTTCATGATTGGACATGTTGCAAGTAAGCAACGTGGGCCGTTCTCAAGTTCAAGCCAGCGAAAAGTTGCTGCCAAGAAATCACCTCATCGCTCGAGTGTAAACTTCTGATCATCTGGAACTGGAGCCATGGCTTTCAAACGGAGTCCCTTCAAAGCAAGAATAGGCGCATCATCTGAACCAACAACGAGTACATCGTGAACCGTTACGCCAGCGTCTTCATTCGCAGTAAGGATTGATCGTAGGCGTAATTGTTCATCCTTATCAGGCACACGAAGCAATGTCGACCATTCGATACCAACGGGTAAACTACTGAACCCTTCAGACTCCATCGCAACCAAACCGGCATTTTGGAATCCTGCTTCAATCAGCATAGGGAGTGCCTCAAGCAGAATATCCTCTCCGTCTCTTTCCTGAGCAAATTGGTCTGTGGCTGGCAGTTGATGGCGCATGAGTGCAATTCCGTCGATACCTGGCTGTGAAGCATCTCCGATACCGCGCAATACACCACCGTGGGATTGGAATCTGGGGCCGTGGAAATATCGTAAATAAATGAAGGATGCGTGATGCTCAAGTCGGCCTGATGGAGGCGTTCCTATGGTGGGGAGCGCAGCAATTTCAGATTGCATGAATTCACTCAAATCATCGGATTTTTTGACGAGTCGTACCGTTGCTTCATGATGTTCACGCTCGCCGAAGACGACGCCTTCTGAATTTGTCAAATCCGAAACCAGCCGACACTTTACCCAAGTCAAATCGCCCTGTTTTCGTTCGAGTTTCGCTTCCACACGTACACGCATTGTCCCTTTCATCACCTTCACCGGTAGGCCGAATTTTACCTGTTCAAATCCAGCAAGGCACGTGTCTGGACAGAGAAGCAAGGCATTTTCAGCAAACATCTCCATCGCCATTACACCTGGATGATACGGCACACCGTCAATGGCATGATCGCTGAGGAACGGGTGATCGGCTACTGAAAGCGTACTTTGTGTCATGACCACTTGATGTTCTTCGAATGCGAGTACCTTATCGATGAATGGGAAGCGAGAAGGATCCGCCATGATGGCTGCCATCTCTCCGGGAAGCATGAGTGGAGCCTCTCGGAAAGAATCAAACCGGTCCATGAGTCCAAGGGAACCGCATGCG
>JAKUNY010000150.1 GCA_022451765.1 Candidatus Poseidoniaceae archaeon | reverse complement strand
TCCCCAACCTTGGGTGACGTTCCATGTGCCTCCACAAGTTCGACGGAGGATGCAGCGTATCCTGCTTGATTGTAGGCACGAGCAATGGCTTGGATTTGGCCACGTTGACTTGGAGCAGTAATTCCTTTCACTCGCCCATCGCTTGAACCGCCGATACCGCGAATAACGGCATGGATGGTGTCGTCATCAGCAATTGCATCACTCAAACGTTTGAGAACCATTACACCTGCTCCTTCCCCCATATCGAATCCATTTGCTCGGGCGTCGAACGGTGTTGAATGGGTGGATGACAATGCTCCTATGGCGCTAAATTTGGCGTACGTTGCGGGATCCAGTGTGCGATCGGTTGCCCCTGCAAGCATGACATCGGCTTGTCGTGTTTGCAGAAGCCGGCAGGCATCCATCACTGCTGCCATGGAAGATGCGCATGCGGCATCCATGGCGTGATTTGGTCCCTGTAAGTCCAACAGGTTCGCAACGCGTCCTGAGACAACATTGGCGAGTTCACCGGGCATTGTATCCTCATCGACCTTCGGTGAATTTTCGTTGATGGCATCAATAAATGCATCTCTTGATGAAGCAGGCAATCCGTAATCCTCGGCAAGTTTTGCAGTATGGTTGGACCAAACTCGAATGTTTGACAAGTTTCGGTTCTCGCCTCCGAGTGCATTAGCAAAGACGACACCTGTGCGCTCTCGAGGGAACGCTTTCTCTCCTTCACCGTACCCTGCCTGCTCAATGGCCTTCGCAGAAACAGAGACCGCCCAAAGCTGACATGGGTCGATTTGAGGAATTGTACCAGGTGGCTGTCGCCATCGACGCCAATCGAACTCATATCCTTCGACAAAGGCACCAATTTTTGCGTACGTGTATCCTTGTGCAATATCGCCTGGTTTACCTTCGGTCCAAAAATGATCAACAGGACCAGGCCAACGTCCTTCTTGAATTTCCTTGATGCTTACATGTGAGTCGATGATGTTTTGCCAAAAGGAATCAAGATTCTCTGCATCGGGCATCATGGCAGCAAGACCAATCACTGCGATGGGTTCGAAAGGACCTTGCTCAAGTCCTTCGCATGGTTTACCGTCATCGGTCGTGATGGTCATCTGTTCACCTCATGCATCCATAATGCTCTGTGGCACCATGGTGATCGAATAGCCAGCATCAACGTGGATGCATTGTCCAGTAACTCCAGCTGAAAGAGGGCTTGCAAGCCAAAGCGTCGCTCCTGCTACATCGGTCTGATTGACGTTTCGGCGAAGTGGAGCGTTTGCTTCAACATGGTCGAGAATTCGATCAAATCCTGGAATGCCCTGGGCGGCGATGGTCCGAATTGGACCAGGAGAGATGCTGTTTACCCGATGACCATGTGGACCTAGGTGGCAAGCGAGTTCTCTGGTCCAACATTCCAAAGCAGCTTTGGCCATCGACATGATGCCATAAGATGGTACAAACCGCGTCGAGGCTGCATACGTAAGCGTAATTGTCGAAGAACCTTCACTGAGGTGGGGCATTGCAAACTTGAGGCATCGTTGCAACGAATTTGCTGAAATGGTCATCGCTGTATTGATGTCAGCATCCTCAACAAACAAAATCGGCCGGTCAAAGCAGCTTCGTGGTGCAAAACCAATCGCATGCACGAGAACATCGATTGTTCGTCCTGGATGTTCTTTGGTAAATTCATCAAAAAACTCCCTTGTTGTGTCATCTTTCGCAACGTCGAGTGGGTAAAATCCCTTGATTGCTGACAACTTGTCTTTGAGTTGAAATACTCGGGACATGAAACGTTTTTGATAGCCGAGAAACAAGTCTGCACCTGCTTCCGCTAGTTGTTGGCAAATGGCCCACGCAATCGAATCCTCGCTTGCAACTCCAAACACGACAGCGGTTTTTCCTTGTAGACCTAGCATCCGCACCCCTCATTTCGTAGGTGTTACCGAGCACAGTACGTCTTTGAGTATTCCCCCTCTTTTACTGTAAAATAGGGGCTTCCGGGAGATTTCAAAATCAGCGGACGGCGTTACAAATCATCCAGCATCGAATCGAGATCATCCGCAGGGAACTCATCGTCATCGAAATCGAGGTCAAAGTCAAGGTCGTCATCGTCATCAATTTCAATTACAGGCTCGGAAGATGCTTCCTTCGCGGACTTCTTCTTCGATGATCGTTTTGAAACACGCCCGATGATGATTAAAAGGAACAAAAGAAGGAGAACTCCACCACCAATGGCTCCATAGAGAGCAAGGTCGTCTGTGCTAACCTCTGACAGGCCTGCTCCTAATCCAGCTGAATCTACTTCCGCTTCAACGATAAGGTCGAAGTCGACAACATCGTTTGAGTTATCCAGTGTGCTGCTCGCCTCGACTACAATGAGGTTGCGTATTTCGGATTGAGCTTCGCTTGGTGCACGAATGATAAATTCAAGTTGCTCTGAAACACCGCCAGATTGAACGTCAGAAGCGCGAAGGAAATCACCGTTCTGGAGGACAAAACCCAATTGTTCGAGTTCATTGGCATTGGTGATACGGATTTCGATTGTGTCAGGTGCATTTCCGTCGTTGTCAACCTGGAAGGTGATGGAAATTTCTTCACTTGTTTGCATGTTTCTTGAGGAGGTATCTGGCATATCGAGGGTAACCATTCCGTACTCCTTGATGGTGACATCACCCGTGTGGTTTGCAACGGATGAAAGCGGTGTTCCCTCTACTGGAATGGGTCCCCAAGCTGTAACCGTTGCTGTGAGTGTGAATTCATACTCGATTTCAGCATCAGTTCGTTCATCGCAGGATAATGTCACTGTGAAGTCCGCAGATTCTCCTGCAGCAAGTGTGAAGGAATCTTCAGAGATTGCCATGTTAACGTAAACACCATCCCATTCTTCCGTAATATCGATGCTCTCTGCAATCAGTGTTCCATCGTTGGTGACGGTGCATTCAACAACTTCGTCTTGATATTCGCCTGGTTTGACATTGATGTCTGGGTCTTCGCTGCATTCCAAGGAGATGCTCCCCACTATGCCTTGCGCAGAGGTAGGAAGCGGCAATAGGGACAGCAACAGGAACGCTGTAAAGAGCGCTACCAGAGTCCGGCCATTGCCTGCCATGACCCTTCGATGCAGAAGGATTTGATGAATGTGATGGATGAATTTGAAAGAGATTTACCATTCTCACGCATCACCGTAGAGTGCATTCGGAATATCAACATGACATTTCCAAAGCATTTCTTCTTCCATACCTGCCTCCATCAATTGTTGAGTACGTTTTGGTACAGTTTTCGGACCAAGGACTGCACCAGGGCGTCGTGGGTCATCCATGTAATCGGTTTCCAGCATGAAACCTGTTTGATTTTCCCGGTATGTTGCAAGCAATGGCTCGAGAGCGCCCTTGCCAACTAGAACACTTGACGTGAGGCCGCGTGTGTCCGATTCATTGATTTGAGGAGGTGAGTAATGACGAATCAATCGGTGCGTTGGAAGGTTCGCACGGGCAGCCATTTCGGATAAGTCACGATACGTCGATTCCAACTCACCCTCGACGTGAAGCTGCAGTGGTATCCCTTCTCGTGCAGCCATTGTCATTGTTTCTTCGAGGAGGAGGTTGGAGAGATTCCAAACCTCATCGGAAACTTCCCAATGCGGCCGACCGACCTCACCAATTGCATGAGCTTGGCCTTCTTTCACAAATTCGAGGGCCGCATCGATGCTGTCTCTGTAATTCTCACATGCCCGATCTCTACCCTTTTCTCCATCTTGCTCCATCCATCCAATAAATTGGTGTGCGAATGCTGCAGGGTGAGGTCCGAGAACAACACGTACATGGAGGTCGTGCTCGGAACGTACTTTCTCAGCCATTGCAATGGTGTCTTGATAGGTGGCTCGATGTTCGTTGATGGACGTAGGCGGGGATGCAAAATCTGGGCAGTGTACGAGGACAAGATGGGTACCGCCTACATTCTTGAAATCCTTTGCCGCATCCAAAAACCGACCTTTTCTGTTTAGGTGGAAATGATTATCCAGAATCGGTCCTTTCCAGAGCCGTTGAGCATCAACCATGCTGAACCCTCAAAAACTTGCAATTCCGAGGTCTTTGAACTTCGATTGCCAGTAAACTGCAGCCATCGCTACCATCTTTGGATGCCGGCCGTCGGTGACCACACAACGTCCATTTTCCCAAATGTGAAG
>JAKUNY010000015.1 GCA_022451765.1 Candidatus Poseidoniaceae archaeon | reverse complement strand
ACAGTCAGACATATTCCAACAATTTATCGAAAAGTTGGAACATTGTCTTTTGGCACAATCCATTTTCTGAGATGATGCTCGATTACAACGGATACGATGGGACAACAAACCCACCAACACCAGGAAACGTTCCTGAATTTTACTGGTTCTTGTTCGCACGGTGGTCCTCGTTCAACGGTGGAAATGAGTGGGACATCGACAGCGACGGTGATTCACTCATCAACGGATTGGACATCGACCAAGATGCTGACGGCCTACCAGACTGGTGGGATCAAGACGAAGGAAACGATGGGATAATGGATGTGAATGACATCAAGATGGGTGGCTCGTTCAATCTGACATCCTGCGGGTGGACTGCAGGAAACATTGCCAGCGGATTCGTTTGTGGTTACAGCTACGCCTTGGCATACCAAATGCCACTGAACGGAGTAAACGCACAGTTTGGCTCACCTTATTCAACCCGTCCAGATGCGTTTGTCGATCAAGGAACGACTGCGGGCGGACAATCAGGAAACTGGTCGTGTACTTCTGGAGCTCAAGGAGGATGTTGGCACTACGATTTCGGTGGAGACGGTGTTGTTGATTCAGCCATTTCATTTACTCAAATGCAGGACAATCGTGATGCATTCGTAACATGGTTTGGGCTGCAGACAGGCATTTGGCAATGGAACTCCGACAACGGTCCTGAAGCCGACTTCCCCGATGAATTGGGAGCAGATCTTCTGAAGAATGATTTAGACGGCGATATTGATGGGGACTTCTTCAACAATACAATCGACTTGGATGATGACTATGATGCAGTATTCGATTGGTTCGATGTTGACGACGACAACGACGGCCTGTGGGACTACTTTGAGGTAGACACCAACGACGACCTTGACGATGACACAGGGCAAAACAACGGGAACTTCTTTTCTGGTTCGAATTGTGTCGACAATGACGATGACGGAAACGATGCAGATGCAGACGATGATGGCTTCTATCAAGCGGTTTGGGACCGCGGTCAGATGACACTCGGTCTACTTGAGCCGAAAGTCTACGACGTCGATAACGACAACGACGGTGTTCCAGATGGCGAAGACCCTGACGATGATAACAACGGTATTCCTGATGGAGAGCAAGAAAAACTCGCCGGATGTTTTTGGGGAGAAGAGCAGTCTACATGGGACCACGACAACGATGGCATCGTTAACTGGGCCGATGATGATTGGGACGGAGACGGTATCTCGAATACCGTGGAACTTGCCATCTCACTGACACAAGCATTCGATCACGATAACGACGGCGACAGAGACGATATCGATGTCGACGATGACGAAGATGGTATGCATGATGAAGACGAAGTCATGCTGTGGCCTGAGCGATTCAATCGAAACTCCACGAACCCATGGGATCATGATGATTATGGAAATGGAGAGGGACTCACCAATCCAAACGACCCTACAACGGGCCCAGACGTTAACGATACTGATGACGATAACGATACACGGGATGATTTGGATCACGACCATCTCGAGGAGGGCTTTACCGCTGACCCATGCTATCAGGGAGCTCAGTCTTCGGACTGGGACCATGACAATGATTGCGTGCTTGATGAAGACGATAAGGCGTTGACGTTTATCACATTGGATATTCCGGAAAACCTCTGGCTTGATGCTCGCAGTCCTGCGATATTTAGTGGGCTTGTTGAATGGATCAATCCTATTTCAGGCATTCGTGAAAACGCAAGTGGTCTTCCCGTTCAAATTCATATTGAATGGGCAAGCAACGGGACCACTGCTGTTGAAACCACCAACATCTTGTCAGGCCAAGACGGTAAGTTCTCCGTTGGGCAATTCCTTTACCCAGAAGACATCATTGTTGGCGATAACACCACGTACAAGGTGTACGCAGTTGTAACGGAAATGTTTGCGTTCAATGGCGCAACATCGTCCGACTATCTCGTAGGCGTCGAAGCGAACATGACCATCGATCCGAGCAGCAACAATTGGGACTACTTCCGAAGCGATGAGCAACAACTTTGGTTGGAATTTTATTCCTATTACGCAGCTGATTATGAGCGCGGAATTTACTCGAACCCCATTCCTTATGCTCCGATCACGTTCTCCTTCTACGGCGGCCTGTTTGGGAACCTTACCCATCCAACGAATTTCACGAACTTTGATGGCAACGGATACAGGGCTAACTCCTTCGGACTAACCTCGGTCTCCTTTGAGCAAACAGGCGGAGCGAACGGTGTTTGGAAGCAGGTACAATTCAATTCTACAATGGATAATGGACCAGGCGTTGCACAAGGTGGGCTTGAAGAAATCATCTGGAATAACAACACGAAGATGCACGATGTGGTTCAAGATGCTCAGGGATTGTCGACGAAGTACGTTCGAGTCAATACAAGTCTACCGAAAGGGGATTACAGTTACATCGGACGAGTACAGCCTGAACTCGCAATGGAATATCCGTTCCCATTCTTGCATGGTGATGAAGATGACAATGCCCGTTCAATGCGTGTCATGCACCGCATGAACATTGATGGAACAATGACCTTTGAGGGTGTCAACCCAATCACCTTCTTTGATTCGACCATCAACAACGGGGATGGGACTTTTGGAAACTGGCGCTATGTCTACCACGGCCCTGCGTTGGCTGCTGCAGGATTGAACTACAACGAACTTTCAGCGTACAAAGCATACAGCATGCTTTGGGATGGTAACACAGCATCACTCACAGGCGAAGCGCTGAACATCGTTGATTTCGTTGATGTCAATGCAACCCATTGGTTCATCAAACTCGTAAACGGTGGAGATAGCGATCTACCACCGTGTGGTCAAATCGATCCAACCGATCCAGACAGTCCAGTTCGCTGTGAGATTGTTCCGGAAATGGACACGGGAACATCACTCGAACTAACGGGTTCTGTAACCAATCGAACGCTTATCCCATGGACCATCGAACCTGTTGCAGTACAACTGGATAAAGATCGAAATGGAATCTTTAGCAGTGGTGGGGAGACGCAGTTTACACAAAAGCCAGACTGTATGGACACACAAGGAAACAGAATCCCAATGCAAAGCATTGACGATGAAACGGAGTGCATAACCAAAGGTGGTGTGCAAGCTGACTACGATTACAACTTTACCTGGGAGAGTCAGTATTCATCCGGAACGTACGGCATGCGTGTTGATTTTACAAATTCAGGTTACTATTTCACTGGAAATTCATCTGCATTGGCAACAACTGGGGCGTACATCAACGTCACAGTCGTCGGAACGACTTCCTTTGAACTGACGTCGATTGCTCGGCTTTACCGAAATACGAACACCTCGATTCAAGCGCGACTCGTTGACAATTCGTTGCAACCAGTCCGAGAAGCTCCCGTCAATTACACGTGGTCATTTGACGGTCGAACCGAAACAAGTTACACCGATACAAACGGTTTCTTTGAAATGCCATTCAACATCACTGCAGACGCCGACTTGGGATTGTTCTCCCTTACCTTTGACTACGAAGGAACTCCTCTTCTCAAACCAAGCAATGCGGTTCAAGATGTCTGGGTTGTTTCACGAACCTACCTATCAGTGATTTCAACCGATGGAAACCGACGGCAATCAGGTGATCTCTGGGACTTCACAGCTCAGGTGAAAGACGACAACAAGACGCTTGAATACGACACAGGCGGGCGAGATCTCGATGGAGAAACCTCGCCAAACGGAGGTTTAGTTGATGTGATCTTCGAAGGTACAGACTTTGATAATGTGCAACACCGACAAGTGATTGCAACACTCGCTCCTTCTGCGGGAGTCATATCCTTGCCCGAAACGCAACCAGACAACTCTCACCTCTGCTACTACGATGGCAACGACGATGGATTTGCAGACCGTGATATCAATCAAAACGGAGATCTTGAGCGACTCGAAGCAGTTGGTTGTTTGAAGGCGGACATAAGCCCACTTTCACCAACCAAACTACGAGCCGATCCTGACTCATTCTTGCCTGATGGATTTGGACCTGTGAACGTCGTGTTGCGGTTTGAGGAATCCCTACCAAATGAGGGATGCGCACCAATCGATGCAAGCTATCTCGGACTACAAGGCCAATGGGACCCCTGCGCTAACGTACCCGGAAACAATCACTATCGAACTGTGATGACGTACAATGCAAACGGTTTCTCTTTGATTGGACGCACCTCACTGTCCGTCGACGACCAAGTGGTTTACACAAGCGAAGTCGATCCAGTCACTGGACTTGTTGTACCGAAGCCAATGGTTGTTACAGGGCAACTCACCGACGAGCTTGGAGAGGTTCTCCCAGCACGAACAATTCGTGTAAGTTACGAGATGGTAAACGGCCAAAGCGGCCCAGTAAACTGCAACGCTGCAGTCACGGATGAAAATGGAAATTACTCCATTACGTGTCCTCTCTCTGACGTTTTGGCTGGAAAGACAAAGGTAACCGTCTCGTATTCCTCTTACGATAACAACGACGCATTCCGTTATGACAACAAGACGGTTCAGACTGAATTTGACGTGTTCTCAAATTCGTCCCTGTTCATTTCTGAAGTTGGGCCGTTTAAGTCCAGCGTCGATAGTTACAACATTGAAGGAATCCCCTATCCAGTACTCTATCTGAAAGAATCCTTCCATATTGACGCCCTCTTGACGCAAAGCAATGGCCAGGCGGCTGGAGGTAAATGCCTTAACATCTATCTTGACCCAGAAGCCAACACGCGTCCAATTGCCACAATCCGAACCAACGATCTCGATGGAACTGCTGAGTGGTTTAGTGGCGATCCGCTGCAAAACCCTTCACTTCGTGGTGTCGAACTTACAGGTGGTAAGAAGGAAGGCTTCCGGACACTCAAGGTCGCATTTGAACCAGATCTCAATGTGCCTGGTGGCTGCGATAAGGATGTCGAGAATGTTCTGAATGGTTCTGAAGTTGAAATGGAAGTACTTGTTCGTTCACGTGTCGACCTTCAGGTCGAAACAAACTGGTACTATGGAGGCGACTCGGGTGTTCCTGAAGGTACCGTCATCATTGGTGAAGTTGCCCTCCTGCGTGACCGTTTGGACATCGCAATTGAAAACGAGGAGATACAGTTCATCCGGCAGTACCGAAACGAAACCGGTGCATGGGTGACCATGACTGCGGCTACGAACATAACAGACACCAATGAGCAGGGAATTGCACGATTTGAGTGGCCATTTGACGGCCGCATCTGTGATGGTGTTGAGTGTACTGGCGAATGGCAGGTAATAGCTGTCTATGCTGGAAGCCAGAACTTCCAGGCCTCACAGAACAACATCTCGTTTGCAGTGGATTACAAAGCTGCTACCGAAGTTGAGGCTAAAGGTTTCTTCAGTCCGGAAAATGCAATGGCATTCAGTATTGTTTTGATGGCGTTGTTGGTCGCAGGCGCACTGTATTATCGCCGTGTTATGAGCCGAAGACAAGTTCAGTCGCTCCGAGGAATCCTCACTGACACAATGATGCAGCTTGAGGCAAGCAATGAATACATCAAGATTATCTTTGACTGTTACAAGAACCTCGTTCGCCACTTTAGAAAGTACGGGTTCATGAAGAAGGTCTACGAAACGACCCGTGAATTTGAAGCAGCAGTCCGTGCAGCGTTCAACATGGTTCCTCCGCAACAACTTGATGCGTTCTTGACTATCTTTGAAGAAGCTCGGTACTCCGACCACAACATCGGTGTTGTGCAGCGTGATCAAGCAATATCAACACTTGGTGCGATTACAACGTCAATCACAAACGCATTGGGTGAGGAAGGCCAAATCAAGCGCTATGAAGGGACTGGACTGTACGATAAGCAAACCAAAGCCGGCGAATTCGTTGCTGCTGATGGGTCGCTTCGACAGGCAGGAATTGTTGAAGGCGAAGGCACCGATTTTAAGCTCTGATTGTTGAATGTGTGCAATGAATGTTGGCACGAGCCAACCTTCAAGGGCAGGATGCGCTCTCGCATGGTCATGGAAGACTGGAAGTTACTCATCGACCAAGCCATGCAAGTGGAAACAAACAATACGATTGAAGCGCACAAGATTTACGGCGATGCCGTACGTTCAGCTCTCGCACAAACACAGATGTTGCTCGGCGATCTTGAAGCTGCCCAAGTAATCGAAGCGCTTTATGGCGCCCTCGTCGCCTATTCGCAGCAGGTCATGCTGAGGATGAAGGCTGAAGATCCTGAAGTAGGGGGCGTGGACCATGCATTTCGCGCAGGACAAGCCTATGGCGTCTCTTGTGTGCTCAACCATCTCATCGATCAGTTGACCGATGTTGCAGGTATCACAGCCCTCGGCGCACTGGATGACTTTTCAGATACGCTGCATGACGAAATCATCATTCAAGGTCGAGCTGCCGGACTGACCGTGGAATTACTTGATGCGAAAGGCGATATTTTGTTCGAATAGACCCTGCATCCGCGTCGGTGCCTTCATAACGGGTTGGCTGGTCGCCAGACTGCCTCAAAGCATCGAGGGAGTCATATGAGCAAGCCAACACGAAAGACAAATGCTGATTTGGTCGGGCTAATCGACCAACTGAAAGCCCAGTCTCGTGACACCGGCGCTGCACTATGGCGAGATGTTGCTAAGCGCCTCT
Source organism: Candidatus Poseidoniaceae archaeon (assembly GCA_022451765.1). GTDB lineage: Archaea > Thermoplasmatota > Poseidoniia > Poseidoniales > Poseidoniaceae > MGIIa-L2. The sequence goes on along the minus strand of JAKUNY010000015.1, from coordinate 12,942 downwards.
CAAAGAGCCGCAAGAACTGGGCCCAACCGAACCTAAGTCGCGTAACACGTTACGCTCCAGAGGGTGCGACAATACTCGTACCAGGAAAACTGCTCGGATCAGGTGAAGTCACAGGGAACCGCACCATCGCCGCCTACAGTGTTAGTTCCAGTGCACGAGCTAAGATTGAAGCCGCAGGGGGACGTATCCTTACTTACGGTGAATTGATGAACGAAAATCCAAACGGGAACGGGGTGATTATTCTTGGATGAAGCAACCACTTACGTTTTTGCTGCAGATGGACTTATTCTCGGACGACTCGCATCCACAGTTGCGGACATGCTTCTCAAGTCTACTCGTGCAGATCGTGACGACAAAGTTGTCATCATCAACGCTGAACGAGCCATCGTCTCAGGAAGTTCACGTTCTGTTCTGAAGAATTACCACGATAAGTACGCTTTGAATCACGCAAGAAAGGGACCTTACTTCCCGCGAATGCCTGACATGATTCTCAAACGAACCGTACGTGGTATGCTTCCTTACCAACGAAAGAGCAGTGGCCGTCGCGCCCTTCGCAACCTTCGTGTTGAAATCGGGTGCCCGTCTCACCTTGCTTCCGATCTTCCCGAAGGTCACGTTGAAGGTGATGCCAGCAACATTCGCAAATCATTGCCTGAGAGCTTCGTCCGATTGGGCGACATCAGTGCGAGCCTAGGTGCACCTGCGCACCGATGGTCTGGAGGTGAACAATGATGGCACGAAAGAAGAAATCTGTTGAAAGTTCAGGAAAGCGAAAGACAGCAATTGCAAGAGCGTCTGTCAAGGCTGGAAAAGGACGAGTTCGTGTGAACAGTGAACCAATCGAAATCCTTCAACCCGCTCTCGCACGTCGCAAGGCAATGGAACCACTTGTTATTGCAGATGCGATGAACCGCTTGTCCAAGGTCGATATCAACCTAACAACAACTGGTGGTGGAATCATGGGCCAAACCGACGCAATTCGAACCGCAATCGCTCGAGGGCTCGTTCACTACAACGGTGGTGCGGAAGGAATCGATGAAGAACTACGGGATGAGTACCTTCGATTTGACCGCAGCCTCCTTGTCAACGATCCACGACGCAAAGAACCGAAGCATCAACTTGGTCGTGGTGCTCGCCGAAAGAAACAAAAGTCCTACCGATGAGGTGAAAAAGTATGATAATTCCTATCCGTTGTTTTAGCTGTGGTACCGTCATTGCCCACAAGTGGGACGAGTTCAACAACAAGCTTGCTGAAGGAACCAGCGTCGAACAAGCACTCGACGAGGTTGGGCTCGAGCGGTATTGTTGTCGACGTATGTACGTTGGGCACATCGATCTGATCGAAGAAATTGTCCCGTTCAGCGCTCAGCACAAGTGAGGAGATTCACGGGCCTGTGGGTTAGCTTGGCCTATACTTGGCGGCTGGGGGCCGTCAGACCCCAGTTCAAATCTGGGCAGGCCCACTCCTCATGAGTTTGTTGAAATGACCTGACCGATATGCCTTGCATTGATATGGATTGAACGATAGCATGCAGCATGCGGTCACGTGCAGTCCTTCTGATCGTGCTGTTGCTTGGGATGGCCATCGCTCCGATGGGGTCAACAGATTCGACCATTTCAACAAGTACAACTTGGAGCGGGAACGTGGTTCTTACAGGGAACGTAACCGTTGACTCGTCCTCAACGCTTGTTCTAGAACCAGGAACTGTTGTTGATGCCCAATCATATTGGTTGCAAGTCGATGGCATATTGCAAGCAAGTGATTCAGAATTCATGACCACGAAAACTCCGGCTAGTCAAGGTTCAACCGGTGCCGGACTCTGGGGTGGAATTCTTGTTTCCAATGGCGCAATAGCTGCTCTTTCGAACATCACAATTTCAGGGGCAGAAACCGCTCTGGATGTTCACGGAGAGGTTACGATTGATGAATCCATCACGATTCGTACCAGTTACATTGGATTCAATATTGGATCCACAGGAACGCTCGCTGCAGAAAACGTAACGATGTCAACAATCGATATCCAATCGGTTGTCAATCATGGTGACCTCGCCATCGATACAGGGCTGTTTACCAATACGGCGACTGGTATTCTCTCAACAAGTATGCTTGTTGCGAATGACGTATCATTTTTTCAAACGGGAGTCGCGATTGACATCGTGTCCGGTTCTGCTTCTGTTTCAGGATTAGGACTCGACAATGTCAGCGTTGGCATTGGTTCTGATTCAGGAGCCGCAACCACGGTAACGAGCATCTATGGCCAGGATGTAGCGCTGCTAATAGATGGGTCAGAAGCCGATGATCTGACTGTCTCAAATGCACTCGTTTCTGGCGACCGCCTTCTTTGGGGAACAATGGACAGCATAACACTCTCCGATGCGAACTTCACACAAGAAAATCCAGAACGTGCAGTGGTTGATTTACGATGTCGAAGTGATTGTTCATTCGATAATCTCTACATTCACAACGCCCATACAGGCATGGATGTCGATGGTTCAGGTACTACAAGCATAACAAATTCACAAATTCATGGTGACGTGATGGGCATTCGTGCCTCTGGGACAGGAATGCTGGTCGTAGAGTCAACCAACGTTGCGGCGAATGAGACGTCCATCTCCATTTCAAGCCTCGATTCTCAGATAACACAATCATCAATTTCGTTGCATAGCGGCACTGGGCCTGCAGCAGTTTTGCTCGAAGGAGAACATCAATGGAACAACGTCGAACTATCAAAACCATACACCAGTGTTGACACACAATCTGTGGGTCTCGACGCTTGGTATTCCACAATTCATTCAACTTCGATAACAACCGACGGGTTTGCGTATGGAGTTGAACTCGAAGATTCGATTTTGAATGCCGAGGTTGGCGCTTTCATCAATGGCAAAATACGAGGACTTCATGCGATTAATTCAGTAGCATCGATCGATGTTCTTACCACAACTGCACAAGAAAATGGGCTCGTACTCAGTGAATCCTCGACGGCCATCATTGAAGATTGGACAGCAAATCTGCACAATACGCCCCTTATGCTCGAGGATTCTTCTGTTGCGCACACACGGAATTTTAGCCCACTTAACACGGCTCAAGGCTCAAACGATGCATTTGGTGACGGCACTTTCTTCTACGGCGGATCAACTACAAGCAGTGTTTCAACAACGACCTCTGGATACCTGTATGAGACGTATGTCTCATTCGTGGACATGAACAACCAACCGGTTCAAGCCACGGCGCTTGCATACGGATTCGCCTCAAATGCAGATACCAATGGGGTGGCATCGTTGCCTTTGCTTGCTTCGGGAACCGTTGTTGAGGCGTTGTACGACGGTCAAGGTGTGAGTACCGAATTGTACGGAAATCAACAAGGTCAAACCGTTCAGATAACAGCGCTACCTGAGGGCGACTGGAATCTTCCTGCATCCTCGACCATCGTACTTGGAGCAAGGCCAGACGGACAGCCACATCAGTTGAATGGTGACCTTACATTCGGTTCAAATTCCCATCTCAAACTCGTTGATACAACACTTGTTGTCAGTGCATCGTCCAGCGTCGACCTTGGCCCATCTGGAACCCTCACCGGCGATAACGGCATTTTGAATGCTTCATCCTTGACGATGAGTGTACAATCAACCCTCGAATCAGAAGGACATGGTTTGGAGATTCAAGCACATGTTCAGTGGTCATGTTCTCAACCGCAAAATTTAGCAGATGTGCAGTTCATGCAAACCATCTCACTTGCACCATTGTGTGAGGTTGAAATGACAGGTGGACAAGCAAATGGAGCTATTACAGTCGGTTCAGGAGCATCGTTTTCCCTTATCTCAACACTCGATATTGAGGTTCTTGACACCGGTCTTCCAGTGGAAGGTGCAACGATCATAGTTGACGGCCAAACCGTACAAACAGATTCATCCGGGCAGGTCACTGCACAGACCACCGCTCGCACAGTCGACGCTCAGGGTGATGTGAGGGAAGAGACGAAGACGGTGACCATGCAAATAGGATCCTTGACCGAGTTTTACGCATGGAACGTTCAACAATCAACCTCTCATACATTCATGGCATCCACGGTTCCAGCAGGCACGATTGCCTCATGGCTGATTCTTGAAGAAACTTGGAGCCCGTACCGACTCGAAGGAGATTTAATCGTCGCTTCGAACACAAGAATGACGATCAACGATGGCGTCGAATTACGAATTACTTCCGACGCTGTAATTGATGTTCAAGGTGTCTTTGAAGCAGGGACATCAAGCATATCTTCCACAGGCTTTGGAGCTCGATGGGGCGGATTACTTCTCGATGGCATCGTTGGCTCTCGTATCGACTTGTCAGGTACCCTCCTTGCAGAAGGCTCACCTCTAATCACGATGGCAGGCCTCGGAGAAGTCAGTGCGCAAGGCGCTCAATTTGCTCGTTCAGCAGGAGCCGATCCCTTGATCAACATTCATGCATCCTCTCAATCCACTTTGACGCTCATCAACTCAGATTTGCGCGATGCAGGTTCAATGTGCATCCAAAGTCAGAGTTCAAACACCAAGATTATTCTGCACAATGTAACGCTATCAGATTGCAATGGAGACGGTCTTTGGGCACGCCTCGCACCAATCGATATCCATGGCCTGAAGCTTGGTAGTGGCCTAGAGGATGGGATTGACTTAACAGGTTCTTCCGGCCAAATCCGTGGAATCCAATCCAATCTTTTCGATGGTGAGTATGTTGTTCGCATGCAATCCATCGATGAAGGGTTCCAACTCCGAGACTCTGTTCTTTACTCTGGAAGCAAGGGTGGGCTCCTTGCGTTTAATTGCGAAAACCTCGAATTGACCAACCTAACAGTTCACGGCGCACCGGGTATCGACCTCGATGAAACCTCAGGAGAGATGAACAACATAGTTCTCAATGGGACAGATTCGGGCATCGGTTTAACCATCCGACACGGGTTGTCAGATCCTGTTGTCGGTCAAGAAATTCAAATCACGAACTATTCGGTTGGACTCAAACTCCATGCCCATGACTTTGAGGAACCTGCTCCAGCGATAATGAGGAACATCTCCATCGATTCTATTGAAGCCTTGTCGGTTGAATTTTATGATGCTCGCATTGAATCATCCACCCTCAACGGGGGTCTTTCTGTTGCAAGCAGCACAGTCAATGCCCTGGACTCGTTGCTGCTTGGCTCAGAATCAATAGATGCAGGCGGATTACTCAACGAATGGACAACTCATTCGTTTCACGCTCTTCTCAACGACGAACTGGTTGAAGCAACCTACACGATAACATCGGATTTGTTGATGCAACCAATTACCGTTACAGGATTATTTGTCGATGTTGAAATGCTTCATACACAGACCACATCAGAAGGCTCAACGCCGATTACTGTAGCTACAACCGAAGCGACTTCTGCAGGAAGCCTTCCAACCACCCACGCATTTACGATTGGAGAGGATTCACAGCAAAATGTGGAGGTCCTTCTTGTTGCGAATTCGCCACCAGTATTGTCAATCCAGGCTCCTTATTCCGGCCAGCGATACATGGAAACGACCCCTGTTGAAATTTCCTTAACCGTACTCGATGATACGACTGACTCAAGCAACATTGGAATTACGTGGACAATTTACGATGCGCAAAATCAACAAGTCAAGGAAGGCCAAACCACAACTGGAATTTTCAATATAAGCGGTTTGGACACTGGCCTGTTCGTCCTCCAGCTGGTTGCGACCGATAACTTAGGGTTGGCCACAATTGCAGAAGTAGACATTGAAATTACACAGTTGGATACAGACGGGGATTGGACTTCAACATGCAGTTCAGATACATGGTTTGATGCCTCGAGGGGGTTGCAATGTGGCCCCGATATCTACGATCCTGATGACGACAATGATGGCCGTTTGGATAGTAACGATGCTTGGCCAAAGGATCCTTGTGCTTGGATTGACACAGATGAGGATGGACAACCGGACAGAATCCAGTGTCCAGATGGAACGTCAACATCTCTCTTTGAGGACCAAGATGATGACGGAGACGGCATCCCAGACGAACTTGAGGGCTCCTCCTTGAGTGAAGCTGATGAAAATTCCACTGTTCTGATTTTCATCGGATCAATCCTTATTCTCATTCTCATCATTTTCTTTGTCCGAGTGCGTGGAGGCGGTCCCAAATCACTTGGTGAAATCGACGAACGTCTACTATGAGGTGAGAGGATGTTGCCAAATACAGAACCCGTTGCAGTAGCAATGGTTGTCATCCTGAGTGTGATTGTTGCATGGGATGCTTGGTGGCTTACCCGTCAACACCTCGACATTCCACAATTTGGACCTCTCGCAAACAATGGATTCGCTTGGAAAAGCGAACGCAGCCATGAGGTGTTCCGACAGTGGGCAAATCTTGGGTCCATGGCTGCGATGATGGCTCTACCATGGGGTTTTGCTTCTTTTTCTGATACGCCGATTATCTACGTGATTGTCTGGGATATTCTCCTCGCATTGCATATTATCTCTCTGCTTGTACCAAAGCGTTACGCAGTTACATCGACACATCTCTTCGCCGATGGCCAACGGTACGAATGGAACCGACTTGTTCTCGCCAAGCGGCAACCGAAATACAGAATCATGCTTCTTCGCAAAGGTTGGGGGCCTTTTGGGCCACTCCCTCTTGGCGGTGATCGCAATGATCTTGACATCGCAGCTGAGAAAATCCTTGCTATTCTCCACCCTGATCAAGAGGAATGATGAGGGGTATTGCTAAGTGATTCCTCTGTGAGTTTCACTTATGGAATGGGCACGTAGCGGCGATGATGTGGTTGTGGTTCTCGAACCGGGCGAGGAAATTCATACCTCACTCCGTAATCTGGCAGATGAGCTCGGAATCAACGGAGCAGTGATTACCAGCGGCATTGGTCGGACAACGAATTCAACGTTTGGGTACATGGATGACACCTTCACGTATCATCGACACACCCTCAAGGAACCAGCAGAACTCGTTACACTGCAGGGGAATCTCGCTCGTCATGAGGATGGTTCAGCCTTTACGCATCTGCACGCAACGTTTGCTGACGATAACTTCGTCACCAAGTCGGGACATATGTTTGAAGCAACGGTGTTCGTTGTTGCAGAAATTCACATGCGCGTAATGTCAAAAATTGTAATGACAAGGTGTCCAATGGTCGATGGGGAATTCGTTGAACTCAAACTGCAAAATCATGAACCTTAAATGGGGTTAACTCGGTGGTTAAACATGGCTCAGAGCGGGGATGAATCAAACTCCAATCGAGACCGCATAGAATGGTTAGCAGAGCAAATTGCATATCATTCAGACCTTTACTACAACCAAGCAAAGACCGAGATTTCAGACGCTGAATTTGACACATTATGGGATGAGTTGAAGCAACTTGATATCGAACACCCACAACTTCAACGCGTCGGTGCTGAGATAGACCCAGGCACTGTCAAAGTCGATCACATGTTCCCAATGCGCTCACTGAATAAAGGAACGAACGATGACGACATCACCCATTTTGTCAAGGAATCCTCACTTGAATCAACGAGATTCATTTCTCAACCGAAGCTGGATGGCTCTGCGCTCTCCCTTGAGTACCGAAAGGGTCGATTGGTAAGGGGAGCCACACGTGGCAGCGGAGATAGAGGCGAGGATGTCACCAAAAACGCTCGTAAAGTACAGAATGTGCCACATACCCTCGGAACAGAGGTCGATGTTCACATACGAGGGGAGGTCGTCATGAGGAAGTCTGTGTTTGAGGAAAAGTACCGAGATATCTCTCCAAACCCTCGGAATCTTGCCGCCGGGGCATTACGTCAAAAGAAGTCAGATGGAAAAGGCGACGCTAGCGACCTGGTATTCCTTGCATACGATGCTAAATTTCCTTCAAAAAATAATCGTCATCCTGACTCCCAAGCCCCTCCAAGTGGCCTATTCGACAGCCACATTCTTGAATGGCTAAGCAACACAGCAGGCGTTGAACCTGCACCGTGGGTTGTTCATAATTCAGACACAGAGGAAGCCTCTATCGATTCACTTTGCCAAGAAACACGAGCATGGAGTGCGAGCAGATCGACGTATGATTTCGAAATCGACGGACTCGTTTTCAAAGTGGACGACTTAGAAAAGCGTAGTTTGCTTGGCATGACCGCACATCACCCTCGATGGGCGCTTGCATGGAAATTCCCCCCCGAAGAGGCAACTTCGGTCCTCCTTGATGTTGACTGGCAAACAGGCCGAACAGGGACAATTACACCTGTTGCACGTATCGCCCCCCAGCGAGTTGGTGGCGTAACCGTGGAAAATACAACGCTCCACAACCTTGGTGAAGTTCAGCGTTTGGATATTCAAATCGGTGACAGGATTCGCATCGTACGCCGTGGCGATGTTATCCCAAAAATCGAAGCAAGCCTTGGTGCAGCCACTCAACGTGATATTGATGGCAGAACACATGCGGACGGTGAACCATTCACAGGAACACTGCCCCAACGCCGAAGGATTGCTCCGCCACAAACCTGCCCAGCATGCGACGGGCCAATTGAGATTGATGGTGCATTCATTCGATGTACGGATGTTCAGTGTTCAGCCCGACTCGGTCGAAGCATTCTGTACTATTGCAGAGCACTGGAAATGGATGGCATCGGTGAGAAGCTTGTCGAACAGCTCATCGATGAAAGCCTAATCTCAAGTATTCCAGACCTGTATCGTCTTGATGAGCGAATGTTGCTGTCCCTCGATCGAATGGGCAAGAAGTCCGCAGACAAGGTTCTCAATGAAATCAACAAGAGTCGCTCAATGAGGTTCTCGAAGTTCCTAAGTGCGCTGGGGTTGCCGGGGATTGGTCCCGAACTCGCCTTTTCGATAGCGAACCATTTCGAAACACCCGATGTGCTTTTGCAATGGGTCAAAGATAGTTCTTTGAATCCTATGCTTTTGAGCAGGTTAACAGTTATTGACGGCGTAGGGGATATCGTTGCTTTGCAACTCCAAGATGGAATCAATTTACGAATGTCGTTTATCATCGATCTTCTTGACCAATTAATCATTCAACAAGAACAGCAGGTTATTGCTGGAGGCCCATTTGATGGAATGACATTCTGCGTTACAGGCACACTTTCCGAATCGCGGAAGAGCATACAAGCGCGAATTAAATCTGCTGGCGGAAAAGTTGTAACCAGTGTTTCAGGCAATCTTTCAATTCTTGTTGCTGGTGAAAATGCAGGATCAAAACTTGCGAAAGCTGAGAAGCTGAACATCACGGTGTGGAATGAGGAGAAGCTCCTCAACCAATTGTCAGTCGCTGGCAGTGACCAAGCGGAAGAGCGCCAATCGAGCCAGTCAACATTGTTCGATTATTGAATAAATTTCTATCACGAGGAACGAACATTCTTAACAAATCAGCCGTGCTTTTCCGTTATGCTACTGACGGCCATCCTTCTATCCGCCCTCATTGCAATGATCGCTCTCTCACCTGTGATTGAAGCCAATTCGGGCGGTAAGCACTTCTCATCCGGCGGTTGTGGTTGCCATGGAGGCAGTTCTTCATCAGTGGTGATATCGGAAAATTTCCCTTCAACCTATAACGTTGGTCAGACCTATTCCATTCAAATCTCGGTATCTGGGGGTGTTTCGGGAACGCACGGTGGATTCAACGTTGAAGTCGATAAAGGGTCACTTGCAACTGGAGGAAATTCGGGTGTTAAGGTAAGCGGCAAGTCTGTAACTCACTCAAACAAGGCAAACCGGGTATGGAATTTTGACTGGACTGCACCCCCTTCAGGAAGCGGTACGGTGTCCGTAGGGATTGCTGGGATGACAGCAAACGGTGCGAGCGGAACCAATGGAGATGCATGGCGTTCAACCAGCATTTCCATCACGGAAACGGTCGTCGAAACAAACAATCCACCGACAGCATCCAATGTCCAAATTACACCATCCTTTGCAACATCGAGCGATGATCTAACCCTCAGTTACACATTCAACGACCAAGACGGAGATGGCGAGTCTGGAACATCGATTCATTGGCTGAAGAACGGCGTGAGGCAAACTCAGCACGATGGGTTGCTTTTCCTCTCAAAATCGTTTACAACACGAAACGATGATTGGCAAGTGGAGGTTACTCCGGGCGACGGTGAGGATTTCGGAAACACTGCAAACTCGAACATCGTCACTGTATTCAACGCTCCTCCAACAATCAGCTCCACTTCGATATCACCTCCAACTCCTACACCAGACGATGAACTCACCGCTTTGGTATCAGACGACAATGACAACGACGGCGATGTGCTCTCATTCGAGTATCGATGGCTGCTTGACGGTGCTTTACAGAGTGGATTGAACAACCTCTCCTCGCTGCCTTCCTATGCGACTCGACTCGGAGATGTATGGGAGGTCGAGATTCGGGCCTATGATGGAGAGGATTATTCCAGCTGGACGCGTTCAACCTCAGTGTCGGTTGAGGGGCAAACATCGAACACACCACCAGTAGTGGATTCGATCACCGTCACCCCAGTGAATCCAACAACGATGGATTCACTCGCCGCTTCCATAACATCCTCTGATGCAGACATGGATTCCATTACAGACGTTGAATATCGGTGGTTGAAGAACGGAGCACAGACTGGAATCACATCCAACCAACTCGAGTCTGTTGAAACAAAGAAAGGAGAACTTTGGTCCATAGAGGCTCGAGTATACGATGGAACGGATTGGTCACTATGGACGTCTTCTTCAAGCATTCAAATAATGAATACCGCTCCAGTGATCGAAGACGCATCCTTGAGCGTTACAGAGGCATTAACAACGGATGATATCGCAATAACTGCAACGATGAGCGATGTGGATGGTGATCAATTACATGTGCGTGCTGCATGGTATCTTGAAGGAGCATTACAAACTGTCTACAACGATATGACAACACTACCTTCCGAAGCAACGTCGAAAGGCGACGTGTGGACTGTTGTAGTTCAATCCGATGATGGCATGGACACGAGCAGTGGTAGTCAAACACTTACTGTTACCATCCTTAATGCTGAACCGTCTGTAATGGTTGACCTCACAGAAAACGTGACATCTCAGGATGCACTCTCGCTCGAGACAGTTATCGAGGATATAGACGGTGACACAACAGAAATTGAGTCGATAACTTGGTTCCGAAACGGATTCCGAGAAGCATCATTGGATGGTGCAATCACCGTTCCCTCATCGTATCTTGGCCCGGGACAAGAATGGAGTGTTGAGGTGGTGATTAGTGATGGCGACACAACAGTTCTCTCATCTGCAGCTGTTCTCATTGAAAATGCTCCACCGGTTGCTGAGATTACAGTCCTGACCGATTCACTATACGCCGGTGAACGAGCTGTTCTCACCGGGATAAATTCAGCCGATCCTGACAATTCAATCGTGCGATACCGGTGGACTTGGGCTGGCGGCGGCGCTACTGGAATTGAAGCATCCTTGCTTATGCCACAAAGTGATTCTGTTGATGTGACGCTTTTTGTCACCGATGTTTCTGGAGCCATCAATTCAACATCACTAACCTTGAGCCCGATTCCTGCGTTACCATGTCCGAGCTTGACATCTGTTGTATCAGGCGAGAAGGTCATACTGGATTGGACTTGGACCTCTCCCGAACCAGCGTCCTTTGAAATTACTCGTAACGGCGTTCTTGTTGGCGTGACATCCGCAACTACGATTACTGATATGCCAAGCATAACCGGTACCTCAACCTATCAGGTCCAAACAATGCTTGGCGACCGGGTACTCGAGTCACCCTGCCAATCCCCAACAGTGGAGGCGAGTATTGAGTCCTCATCGGCTGAGTACGAAACCGCCCCCTCCTCAATTGCAGGTTTGAGTTTGGGTATAGTGTATGCAGTTTTGGGGATTCTTTTGTTCGCGGCCAGTCTTCTGCGTCGGGGTGATTGAGTATGCGGGCAAAGTTGGTTTTACTGATTACTCTCGTTCTAATCGTACCACTTGAGGTAAAGGGTAATCCCGGTGGCGTGGGCAACAGCTTTGAGGACATGCAATGCGGGGGAGCTTGTCATGGAGATGCCAATCAAAACGCTTCCTCAAGTTTGCAATTCAGCCTACAATCAACCGGCACAGTCTGGGTTGGCCAACCTGCTGAAATAACTGTACAGATATCGGGATTGGAATCATCGCACGATCTCGATCAACTTGGGATCTTTTTACTCTCATCAACAAATGCGAATGGAGATATCCCAACAACAGATGGCTGGAGTATACTTTCTGATGGTATGGGCGGGTCAAACAACTACATTGAATATGCGTCAGTTGATTCCGAAATCTTAACGCATTCGTGGATCCTGAGAGCGGATGAGATTGGAGAGAAGACATTGTACGTCTCGGTGCACCATGGCGACAATACTGGAAGCGATGCAGGCAGTCCTTTCTTTGGAGTTTCCCAAGGATTTACACTTTCGATTGAACCGATACCAGAAAATCTGCAAAGGCTCGACCCAGATTATCAACCACCGACCTCAAGAGAAATCGGTGAGACAACAAAACTCTGCGTCCCGACCATTGCTGCAGAAAACGTCGTTATCGAATGGCGTGAACCCACTGGCCAGGCTTACGAACTTGAGACCACGCAAAATAATCAATGCTGGGAGGCCGAAGTACCAGCTGCCTTGATGGAATCAACGATTGTATGGAGAGCAGTTCACGATGGTGAAGGGCCACAGCAGCCCACGCCTTGGTTCCCACTTGCAAGTGCTGAACCCTCTTGGGAAGCGAACGAAACGGCATTGATGCTTCAGTCCATTGCCCACATCATCTTCTTCTTTGGGTTGGTTGTTTTGGTTCGCAAACCAAAGTCGAAAGAAGATCCTTACAAGCATTATTTTGATGATAACATATGATTGAATCCGCTACTTTCCATGTCATCACAACGGAACTGGTTGTCGGGTCATTTGCACTTGCAG
>JAKUNY010000149.1 GCA_022451765.1 Candidatus Poseidoniaceae archaeon | reverse complement strand
TGGAATGAAAACAAGCAGGTCTGGAAGAGCCCCCATCAGTCCTGCGACCCAGAATTTGGTTCGCCCGCTTGTGGCGCCAGAACCCATCAGCCAGTGTGATGCGACATCCATACAGCGTACAGATAGTTCCCGACAATAAAGTGTAGCACGATTTTAGCCCCCCGATAATCAGGTGATTGTCAATGGATTCGGCCGAGAAACCATGGGGATAATGTTCAAGTCCATCGGGGTGTTGGGAGGAGAGTGAGTCAAATGTCGGATGTTCACAATGTGATTATTATCGGTTCGGGACCTGCCGGATACACTGCCGGTCTGTACAGTGCTCGGGCCATGCTGGAACCACTTATGTTCGCTGGATACATGTCCGGTGGCCAGTTGATGCTTACAAGCGATATCGAGAATTTCCCCGGCTATCCAGAAGGAATCGGTGGCCCTGAGATGATGATGCAACTTCGTGAACAAGCGGAGCGATTCGGATTAACCGTTCAAGACAAGAATGTCGAGGCAGTTGACACCCAGTCTCGGCCGTTCAAAGTCACCGTCGAGGGCGAGGATTTCTTTGCTCATTCGCTCATCATTTGTACCGGTGCTGAATCGATTTGGCTTGATGCACCTGGTGAAGCAGATCAAAAAGGACGAGGAATCTCGACATGTGCTACCTGCGATGGGGCCTTCTTCCGTGAAGAAGAAGTTCTTGTCATTGGAGGAGGCGATTCTGCTTGTGAAGAAGCGACGTTCCTTACTCGCTTTGCATCAAAGGTGACCTTGATTCATCGTAGGGATGTCTTCCGAGCATCGACCATCATGTACGAGCGTGCTGCGAATCACCCAAAGATTGAGATCAAAACATTCCGTCAGGTCAAAGAATGGCTGAGCGATGAGAAGGGACTTACTGGAGCTGTTCTCGAGGATCCAAGAGATGGCTCGACAGAGGAAATCGCAGCTACAGGTGCCTTCATTGCGATTGGTCACAAACCGATAACAAGTTTCCTTGGTGGTCAAATCGATACCGATGACAACGGCTACATCATTCACCAGAGTCACACCATGACATCGGTCGATGGCGTGTTCGCCGCTGGAGACGTTGTCGATACCCGTTACAAGCAAGCCATTACAGCAGCAGGAATGGGCTGCCAAGCGGCGATGGATGCCGAAAAGTGGCTTGAAGAAAACGTTCATTGAACAACGATGTCTATTTGATGAAGCATCAATTCGCATCAACATGGTCGATATGGAGCGGCATGCTCGTCATCTTGTCCTTCCACAGGTTGGAATCGAGGGACAAGAGAAGTTAGCGAAGGCCAAGGTCTTCGTTGTGGGCGCGGGCGGGCTTGGCAGTCCAGTTCTGCTCTATCTCGCAGCAGCAGGCATTGGCACCTTTGGAATCAATGATGACGATCGTGTCGACATCTCGAATCTCCAACGCCAGGTTCTTCATCGTACCGAAGACGTCGGTCGATTGAAGGTTGAATCTGCCAAACAACAACTCCTTGCACTCGATCCAAATCTCAGCATTGTTGAGCACCATGAACGGCTCAATCCAGAAAATGCACTTGCTTTGCTTTCCGGGTGGGACATTGTCGTTGATGGGACCGATAACATACCTACACGATACCTCATTGATGATGCCTGTCATCTTCTTTCCATCCCTTGGGTGTATGGATCAATTCATCGTTTTGAGGGTCAAATTTCATTCTTCTCAACCGAGCACGACCGGCGTTATCGCGATCTGTTCCCAGAGGCTCCACCTGCATCAGCCTTGCAAAACTGTGCGGAAGCGGGTGTATTCGGAGTCCTTCCAGGTGTTGTTGGTAGCGTACAAGCCACAGAGGTCATCAAATACATCGTTGGTATGGAATCAAGTCTTGTTGGTAGACTGCTCCTCTATGACGCCGAATCGATGAACATGCAATCACTTCGATTTGAGGCTCTTGATTCGAAACCGAACATCACTGATTTGTCCCATGCTAAGCGATTGTTTGATGATCCAACCTACTGCACACCGCAACCTCAGCAAGTTCAAGAAGACGAATCGTCAGGCCAAATTATGATGCAATCAATCAGCGTTCCTGAGCTAAAATCGAAACAACGAGATGGCTGGAATCCGTTTATTATCGACGTTCGGAGTGATGAAGAACTCGAACAAGCACGCCTCTCAACGTTTGACCTGCATGTTGATCATGAGGTTGCAGATTCCGCCGTAGACGATGTTCCCGATAATCGTGATGTTGTCGTCCTATGCCGAAGCGGTATGCGCTCACAACTCGCAATTATGTTGTTGAATCAATCCGGTATTGATGCGAGTCGAATGTACAACCTCACCGGGGGCATCATGGCATGGGGTCAATTCGCTCCAGAAGACATTGTTCACAACTGATTTGAGGGTGAGGTTCAAAGGGCCGAAGCCCTCGTTTCATCTCGGTCATCATGGGAAAGGTCATCGTTGCTGACGAGAACCAAGGCCGCCGCACCCTTCTCGCAACAACCCTTGAACGCGAGGGATTTGAGGTATCTCGTGCAGGGACACTCCGTCAAGCAGAAGGGACTGCTCTCGCCGTAATGCCCGAAGTCGTCTTGATTGACGGAGAGTGGAAATCAGGTGATGCAATCGATGCCG
The DNA here is from genome assembly GCA_022451765.1 of Candidatus Poseidoniaceae archaeon. Taxonomy (GTDB): domain Archaea; phylum Thermoplasmatota; class Poseidoniia; order Poseidoniales; family Poseidoniaceae; genus MGIIa-L2. Next base: position 1,576 of record JAKUNY010000149.1, on the reverse strand, counting down.
CTCAACGCTTGATGGGGGACCCTGAGTTTGCTTTCAAGTGTCGAATCGTCCTTTTGTCCAGAACAACAACCCCCGATTTCATGTTGGTCGCAGCAAAAGCGGGAATCCATGAGGTGATTGGGAAACCAGTTGACATGAAAGTCCTGATTGGCCAGCTGTGGAAACACAGTCGCAAACAATTCGTTCCTCCGCCTGCAGATGTGACACTTGAATCAGGAGGGGGCTCCTTTGATGTTGCAGTTATGGCAGGTGGAGGTGGCTGGGTACTACCTATGCTCAAGGGCCTTGTTGGGCCAGACCGAATCAATGAATCTTTCATCAATGAAATCCTTGCACAGATGGGTGAAGAAGGCATGGAAGTTGATCTCGATTTAGAGGCAACTGACCTTTCAAATCTGTTGCGCGTTGCTCTTAACCGACTGGTCGAGGACGGAAGCGAAGTTAGTGATGCTAGTGGGCCGTCCTTTGAAGACTTGAAGAAAAAGAAATCACTCGGCGACCTCAATGAGCAATCGGCACCGGTCTCAATGGGCGGAATGGAGTCAATTCTCGAACAACAAGCAGCGAACATTGCGGATGAAATCGAATCCAAAATGGACGATATTCTCGACGAAGTACCAGACCAGATCGCTCTTCTTCCCGATGACGACTTGGAAAAGATTGCCCCTCAAGTCCTTCGTATGACTCGATTAACAACCGAAATGGTTCACGAATTGATGTGGGATTTAGGACGCCCAGGAGCAGTTGCTGATATGACACTCATGACCCGGATAGAAGATGCTACCGAGATGCTGGGAGATGTTCTTTCATCATTACCAGAATCGGAAGAGGAGTGAACTGCGTGAAGAAACTCCCTCGTCCTTCTGAGTTGCATCTAATTGACGGGCGAAGAAATTTACAGCAAATGAGGAATCAAAAAGTCAGCGTCTATCAATGGAGAGCTTTGTTTGGTTTGCTCGCCTTGATCATTTGTGGGGTTGCAGGATATCTCTTGTTTCAAGATGCTGGCAACATCATCGTTTGGTTCGAGAGTTTTGGCATATGGTCTCCTGTTTTATTTACAATTGCCCTCTCTGTCGCCATCGTTCTTTTGCTTCCAACGCCGTTTGTCAAAATTGGGGCGGGAGCAATTTTCCCACTTTGGATTGCCGTCTTGGTCAATTTTGTTGCGTCTATGATTGGTGGCTTCATCGCTTTCGTTTTAGGGAGATGGTTGTTCAGAAATACGATTCACGAAGCCATTCAGAACGATCAACGAATGATGAGCATCGAATCGGCTTTGGAGCAAGATGGAATGAGGATTTCTGTTCTTGTTCGCCTTTCTCCAATCATACCTGATGAATGGCTGAATTACATCATGTCTGCGACGCCTGTATCCTTGGGCGTGTTTTTGGTGTCAAATCTTTCGAGCCTGATTTATTGCCTCATCTATGCATATTATGGACATGCTTTGGGGTCGATCGCTTTGAGTCGTTCAGGAATGGCTGACTTCACACAATCAAGCGGAGGTCTACTTTTGCTTCTTATGGGAATCGTCGCACCCGTTGCAGCGACCGTTCTTGTCACTCGTACATCA
>JAKUNY010000148.1 GCA_022451765.1 Candidatus Poseidoniaceae archaeon | reverse complement strand
ATCCGCCTTCTCCACGTTCGGTCGAATCCAACTCGCTCATCGCTACTTCCTCAATCTTGACCAAAGGGACAGGAGCAAACAACATCTGTGCAATGCGCTCCCCTTTACTTACTGTGAATGAATCGCCTTGGCCAATCCATGTTGCCAGTACCTTAAGCTCTCCACGATAGTCTGAATCGATGGTCCCGACGCCGTTCGGTAGAATCATTCCTTTTTTCCCAAGCGATGAGCGACAGCGAATCTGTCCTTCCCATCCCTCAGGGATGGCGCAAGCAAGCCCAGTTGGAATCATCACAGATGCTCCTTTGAGGACAATGGTCTCTCTAAGTGCGTACAAATCCCAGCCTGCTGCTTGCGCACTTCCTTGGGTTGGAAGTTGTGCCTTTTCGTCCAACTTGGCGAATTTGACACGAATCTCGTTTCGCATGGTATTGCCTCTTCTCGGTGGTTCAAGGAGTCTTTGATATCGTTCCAGTGGAAATAAAGGTATAATCCGGCCGGAAAATTTCACTTTTTACATTTCAAAATACGGTTCTTATAGAAATCGGTTGGGTGAATGCTTTTATTGGCGCAGTCCCCTTTTTCTTCTAACACTCAAAACACGAGTTTATCTGTAGCAAGCATGCACATATTTATGTGCCATATCGGACGGAGGACAAACTCCAGCGCGCTGGCAGATGGTGATAACATGGTAATCGAACACAATCGAAATGACGACGGAATAGAGATTGATTTGTCTCGAGAACACATAGAACCGATGCTTCAAGAATCTGACGACAGATTCGTTCTGTTCCCTATTGAACATGCTGATGTATGGGAAATGTACAAACAACATGCCGCATCCTTTTGGACAGCAGAAGAGATAGATCTCGCTGAGGACATGAAAGACTGGGAAAATCTAAAGCCCGAAGAAAAGCATTTCCTGAAGCACGTGCTTGCGTTCTTTGCAGCGAGCGATGGTATTGTCAACGAGAATTTGGTAGTTAACTTTGCAAATGAGGTCCAGTGGGCTGAGGCACGATGTTTCTATGGATTCCAAATTATGATGGAAAACATTCATGCAGAGACATACTCCCTCCTTATTGACACATACATCAAAGACACCGATGAGAAAAATCACCTCTTCAAGGCACTTGAAACAGTACCATCTGTCAACAAAAAAGGTAACTGGGCACTCAAGTGGCTATCCTCCAAGCGAGGTTCTTTCTCAGAACGCTTGGTAGCATTCGCTGCTGTAGAAGGTATCTTCTTTTCAGGGTCCTTCTGCGCCATTTTCTGGTTGAAGAAGAGAGGAATTATGCCTGGGCTAACCTTCTCAAACGAGCTTATCAGCAGAGACGAAGGATTGCATTGCGACTTTGCATGCATGTTACACAGCAAGTTGCAGAAGCCAACTCCTGAAAACATCATTCATCGAATCATTGCTGAGGCAGTTGAAATCGAAATTGAATTCGTAACAAGTGCATTGCCTGTCAATCTCATTGGAATGAACGGTGATCTCATGAAGCAATATATCCAGTTCGTTGCCGATCGCTTGCTCGTTTCTTTTGGTGCATCAAAACTCTATGATGTAGCAAATCCGTTCCCATGGATGGAGATGATTTCCATGCAAGGTAAGACCAACTTCTTTGAGAAGCGAGTTGGAGAGTACCAAAAATCTGGTGTCATGGACGGTGCCTCCCTCGGAAGTGTCCAACAGCGGTTTTCCATGGACGAAGACTTTTGAACCGACCGCGAACAAAGGGAGATACGCACGGACCGGAACGTGCAGGAGATGAGGCAAAATGACCATGCAAGTTGTGAACAGAAAAGGGGAGAGAGAAGATGTACGATTCGATGCGATTCTGGACAAACTACGACGTTTGGCTGAAGGACTCGATCCAAATTGGGTTGACCCAACAACTCTAACCAAACTCACCATCGAAGGCCTCTATGATGGCGTAACAACTCGAGAACTCGATCAACTCGCTGCAGAAACCGCTGCCTCATTGGTTTCTCATCACCCTGATTACAGTAAGCTCGCCGCCCGCATCAGTGTCGACGACCTCCACCGTTCAACCAAAGGTGTCTTCACCGATGTAATCACAGACCTGCGAGAATACGTTGATCCTGAATCAAAGAAACACGCTCCACTCATCTCAGAAGAAGTCTATGATGTCATCATGGCCAACGCTGAAGTTTTGAACAACCACATCGATTATGAACGCGACTTCAACTACGATTATTTCGGGTTTAAGACCCTCGAGCGTTCGTATCTTCTTCGCCTTGATGGAGAGATTGCTGAGCGACCACAACACATGCTCATGCGTGTTGCAGTTGGTATCCACCATGGCGACATCGACAAAGCCCTACGAACCTATGATTTGATGTCAAACGGGTACTTCACTCACGCAACCCCTACATTGTTCAACTCCGGAACTCCGATGCCACAAATGTCCTCTTGTTTCCTTCTAACCATGCAAGATGATTCACTTCACGGCATTTATGATACACTCAAGCAATGTGCTTTGATTTCAAAGTCTGCTGGTGGAATCGGTCTTTCCATTCATCACATTCGCGCTAAAGGCTCCTACATCAAAGGGACCAACGGGACCTCCAACGGAATCGTCCCAATGCTTCGTGTTTTCAACGATACAGCTCGGTATGTTGACCAAGGTGGCGGTAAGCGCAAGGGTTCGATTGCGATCTATCTCGAGCCATGGCACCCAGATTTGATTGAGTTCCTTGACCTCCGAAAGAACCACGGTAAGGAGGAAATGCGCGCAAGAGACTTGTTCTATGCCCTTTGGACACCTGACTTATTCATGCAGCGCGTTGAAGCCAACGCAGACTGGTCTTTCTTCTGTCCAAACGAGTGCCCTGGCTTACAGGATGCATATGGTGAGGAGTTCAAACAACTCTACGAATCGTACGAATCACAAGGCTTGGCCCGTAAGACCGTTCCCGCCCGAGAGGTATGGGACAAAGTGGTCGAATCACAAATTGAAACAGGAACTCCATACATGCTCTACAAGGACGCAGCGAATCTCAAGTCCAATCAAAAGAATTTGGGAACCATTCGCTCATCCAATCTTTGCACTGAAATTATGGAATACACCTCCGAAGACGAAGTTGCAGTTTGCAACCTCGCTTCAATCGCACTTCCGAAGTATGTCGAAAACGGTTCGTTTAACCACGATCTCTTGTTCGATGTCACCTACCACGCCACCGGTAACCTCAACCGTGTAATCGATGTCAACTATTACCCTGTAGAGGAAGCACGAAACTCAAACATGCGTCACCGACCAATCGGTCTCGGTGTTCAGGGACTTGCCGACACTTTTGCAATGCTTGGGATGGCTTTTGAAAGCCCGGAAGCGCGTGCACTGAACAAGGAAATTTTCGAAACCATCTACTTCGCAGCGTGCACTGCATCCAAAGATGCAGCCGTTGTTGATGGAGCATATTCGACTTTCGAAGGATCCCCTGCGTCTCAAGGTATTTTGCAATTCGACCTTTGGGGTATGAACGAGCATTCAGGTCGTTGGGACTGGGACTCTTTGAAAACTGAGATCATGGAAAAGGGAATGCGTAATTCGCTCCTCGTAGCTCCAATGCCAACCGCTTCGACATCCCAAATTCTCGGCAACAACGAATGTTTCGAAGCATTCACATCGAATCTTTACGTTCGAAGAACACTTTCTGGAGAATTTATTGTCCTCAACAAGCACCTGGTCAACGATCTCATTTCGTCAGGACTCTGGAGCATGGAGTTGAAAGACGAAATCTTGCGACACAAGGGCTCCATCCAAGCCATTGCTAGCATACCAGACTCCATCAAAGAACTCTACAAGACAACTTGGGAAATCAAGCAACGCCACGTCCTTGACATGGCTGCTGATCGTGGCGCTTACATCGATCAGAGTCAGTCGATGAACATCCACATGATCGATGCAAACGCTGCTAAGGTAAGCTCGATGCACTTCTACGGGTGGAAGTCAGGACTCAAGACAGGTATGTACTACCTGCGAACCAAGGCTGCTGCTGATGCCATCCAGTTCACAGTTGAAAGCAAAGCAAAGAACGATCCAACCGTCAATGGTCTTGCAGAGCGCGCAGAACTCACAACCATGGAAGAAATCGCCTGCAGTCTTGACAGTCCTGACGATTGCCTAAGTTGTGGCGCATAAGCATCTGTGCTAGGTAAGCGTCAAATAACT
>JAKUNY010000147.1 GCA_022451765.1 Candidatus Poseidoniaceae archaeon | reverse complement strand
TGGGTCAATGTATACCTATGAAATAGCCTGTCAACTGAATCATCGCTTTGCGGCCGTAGCATCTTTTGCCGGAAGCATGCCTGTTGAGCCAGAAACCTGCAATATGCAAGGAAGAATGGCCGTTATGCACATTCATGGTAAACTCGACTACCTCATCGATTACCACAACGACTGGGACTGGAAGGACGGAGAGCATGAAGGCGTTGGTACCATGAGCAGCGTGCCTGGTATGATTGATTTCTGGGCAGAGAAATCCAATTGCCAAAACAGCTATTCACACTACCATCTCGAAGTCGAACACATCGTTCACAATGAGTGCGATGGCGACGTACGCATCGAACATTATGGCATGGAACTTCACGAACACACGTGGCCTGAGCAAGTCGGAGGCACGTACACCTATGAGCTCATTTGGGAATTCTTGAATCAATTCTCGAACTGATCAGGAATAAGGTTGCCAGTCGGTTCCATTCCACCACATGGTGCTACCATCGGACATACGTCGCCATGTGTAGCCACTATCATCCGTCCATTGTTGGAGAACCTCTGGCAGCTGGATTGCTGTCTGAGATGCTTGTGTCTGTGTGACTGCTTGAGTCTGTTGTGCTTCGACAATCGGTTGCGTTGTTTGGACCTGAGCAACCGGTTGAGCGACCTGAGTTTGGACTGGTTGAACCTGAACTGGTTGCAGTGGTTGCGATTGCTGAGGTGCATATTGCGATGTGTAGGTTGACTGTTGTGGCTCGTAGGAGTAGGTCGATGCAGGTTGAGTAGTTGCAGCCAACCCATTGGAGGAGAAATCTTTCTGTTCAGTAAGAGATGACTCTTCGCGACCACGAGAATAGAGAAGACCACCGATAATGAGGACGACCAAAACAATGCCAATAATGCTAGCAATCAGGACAATGTTGCTGTCTTCTTCTTCAGACACCTCTGCTTGTGGTATGATGACTGCATCAATGACGTGGATGATCCCATTGGAGGTAACGATGTCCACACTCGTGATGTTCGCACCATCAATCGATGAGCTTAGCGTAAATGTAGCGTTCTTGCCGTTGACCATTTGCAAGGTCATTCCTTCGGTAATGTCTGTGGAGAGAACGGTTCCTGCGTAGACGTGGTAGAGGAGGATGTCGCTCAATTGCGCCTTACCCTCAGGGGAGTCAAGAGCTGCGAGATCGATGCCTGCGTCTGCAAAGGCTTGGTCAGTTGGTGCAAAGACGGTAAACGGCCCTTCGCCTTGAAGCGTTTCGAGCAACTCAGCCTGAACAACAGCAGACACAAGCGAGTCGTGGATGCCAGTACATTGCGCAGTGCGAGGGACATCATTTGGTGTTGTTGTAGGCGTCAACACTGTGTCAATGACATGGATCACTCCGTTGCTGGTGGCAACGTCTGCCAAGGTTACGGTCGCACCGTTCACTGTGACTACATCGCCAACACCGAAAGAGAGTGTGTCTCCATTGACTGCTGTTGCGGTTCCACATTCTTCAACAGCAGAAGATGGGACGTTTCCTGGCACAACGTGGTAAAGCAAGATGTCGGTGAGGGCAGCCTTGCCTTCTTCGGTATCAAGTGCTGCGAGATCAATTCCCGCATCAGTGAATGCTTGGTCGGTTGGAGCAAACACGGTGAACGGCCCCTCGCCTTGCAGAGTTTCAACCAACTCTGCTTGGATGACTGCAGCCACAAGTGAGTCATGGATTCCTGTGCATTGGGCGGTCCGTGGTATGTCGTTAGGAGTAGCTGTTGGCATCAGGACCTTGTCGATGACATGGATGATACCATTGCTTGTTGGAACATCGGTTGCAGTGACGTTAGCACCGTTAACCATCACGCTGTCACCAACTGTGAACGACAATGGATTTCCGTTAATTGTTGTAGCAGAGAGACAGTCGGTTACCGCAGATGCAGGAACTTCTCCATCAAGGACATGGTAAAGCAAGAGATCGGTTAATGCAGCCTTTCCTTCCTCGTTGTCCAACGCTGCGAGATCAATACCTGCATCAGCAAATGCTTGATCGGTTGGAGCAAAGACTGTGAAAGGTCCATCGCCTTGTAAGGTCTCAAGCAATCCTGCTTGCACGACACTGGATACGAGCGAATTGTGAACACCAGTGCATTGTGCAGTTCGAGGGATGTCGTTTGGTGTATCGGTTGGCGTCAACACCTTATCGATGACGTGAATGACGCCGTTGCTTGTTGCAACGTCTGCCAGTGTAACATTCGCACCATTCACCATCACGCCTCCGTCGACTGTGAAGGAGAGTGGTTGACCGTTGACGGCATTTGCACTCATGCATTCTGTGACCGCTGACGATGGAACGTTTCCTGATACAACGTGGTAGAGAAGAATGTTAGACAAAGCGACCTTTCCTTCCGGTGTATCAAGAGATGCAAGGTCGATTCCTGCGTCAATGAAAGCTTGGTCGGTCGGAGCAAAGACCGTAAATGGTCCTGATCCATGGAGCGTTTCAAGCAATTCAGCCTGAATGACTGCTGCAACGAGAGAGTCATGAATTCCTGTGCATTGTGCAGTTCGAGGAATGTTGTTCGGTGCATCCGAAGGTGTGAGAACCTTGTCGATAACGTGGATGATACCGTTGCTTGTGGTTACGTCGGCAAGCGTTACGTTTGCGTCGTTAACCATGACTCCTCCGGTCACTGTGAAGGAAAGCGGTTGACCGTTGACTGCGTTAGCAGACATACAATCGCTCACGTTCGCAGCTGGAACTTCTCCAGAAACAACATGGTAAAGGAGAATATTGGAGAGGGTTGCTTTACCTTCTGGTGTGTCGAGAGCAGCCAAGTCGATTCCAGCGTCAATGAAGGCTTGATCGGTTGGGGCGAAGATTGTGAATGGGCCAGGGCCTTGCAAGGTTTCGAGTAACTCTGCTTGGACAACACCTGCAACCAACGAATCGTGGATACCTGTACATTGTGCTGTTCTTGGAATATCTCGTGGAGAATCTGTTGGCATCAGAACCTTGTCAATGACGTGAATCAAACCGTTGCTGGAGATGACGTCTGTGAGCGTTACGTTTGCGTCGTTGACCATGACTGAATCTCCAACTGTGAAGGACAATTGCTGGCCGTTTGCCGCACCAGCAAGCATGCAGTCTGTCACGTTCTTTGCCGGAACGTCCGCGGCAACAACGTGGTAAAGGAGTATGTCAGAAAGTGTTGCCTTGCCTTCAGGGGTGTCAAGTGATGCAAGGTCAATGCCTGCATCTGTGAATGCCTGATCTGTAGGAGCGAAAACAGTGAATGGCCCAGTTCCTTCCAGCGTACTCAACAAATCCGCTTGGATGACCGCTGCAACAAGGGAGTTGTGAATGCCCGTTGATTGAGCAGTTGCGGGTATGTTGGCTGGGGGCATGAGAACCTTGTCGATGACGTGAATGATGCCGTTCGATGCCAAGACATCGGGGGTTGTAACCAGAGCAGCCCCAATGGAGACTTCACCATTGCTTACAGTGAACTTTACCTTGTCACCGTTGACCATCGTCGCCATCATTCCATCTTTAACATCTGCAGCAGGTACTGAACCCGAGATGACGTGATGAAGAAGAATGTCTGCGAGAGTTGCGTTTTCTTCAGGAGTGTCAAAGTCATTCAGATTGATACCAGCATCGGTAAAGGCCTGATCAGTTGGAGCGAAGACGGTGAACGGTCCAGGGCCTGATAGTGTCCCAACGAGGTTTGCGTGAGCCAAAGCGGCAACTAAGGAGTTGTGAACCCCAGTACCTGAGGCATTCGTTGGGATATCTTGTGATTGATCTGCCTGAGCACTAAGGGGGAGTGCTGAGGCAATTAGGAGAGCGAGTACGACGTATGTTACTGATTTGTTCATAGTTCCTAAGTGAATTTGAGAAGGTTATAACTGAATGTTTTTTTTCTTGAATTATAACATATTTTGAGTTGGGTAAAAAATTAATCATGCATTCCACGCATGCACTCCTTGCATCAAACAAAGATAACAACACGGATTGATTTTTCAAAGAGACGCAGAGGCTTGGAATTTATGGCCCATCGTCCCATACAAGGTTGGATTCACTGAATTCATCGATGAGAACTTGTCCAGAACTTGTATTCTGTACGATTCGAACATACAAATCGCAGCCTGAACTGCAATCCGTTTCCCATGCGTCTGCTCTACTAAAAGAAATGACAGCACCAGGATTCATCCGCTCACTACCG
>JAKUNY010000146.1 GCA_022451765.1 Candidatus Poseidoniaceae archaeon | reverse complement strand
CAAAACAAAATGAGACGATCGCCTTCAACGATGGTCTTTTCACGAGCAGGTCGAAGTGTCTCCCAAAATCCTGCCGTATTTCGCCTTTGAATAAACGCAATCCGTGACCAATCCGGTAAGCCTGAGTTTCCGATTTTCTTTCCCGCAAATTTTGATTCTTTCGAAACTGTCTGACTAATACCAACGACATCAGGTATGTTGGAGAGAATTGCATAAGCGCCTGAGGCTTTGGTGTGAATGTGTGCAAGAATGTTGTCAACAGCAACCCGCTTTATGTCGACTGCAAAAGTGATTCCCATACGTTGAGTGACAGCCACGAGATCCGAATCCTTGAGAATCAGACCCGTTCTTGTGACACCCATATCACTTGCAAGCAATGCTGCTGCGATTGAGACGTGATCGTCCTCCAAAGCAGCGATAGCGATGTGGTGTTCCTTGATTCCGATTTCGGTTAGGATGTTGCGATCGAGAAAATCACCGTGGATGACATCGAGATTTGCATGAGCACCTATCGTCGAGCCAGACAGTGCATTTGCAACGTTGAGACTTCTCTCAATCACGGTTACGTAAGCGCCATTTCTGAGCCAATTTTCTGCAATACGCTTGCCAACGCTTGTGGCACCAATGATTGCAACACGAGGTTGTGCAGGGAAGTCGATGGATTCGTGTCCAAATGCGGTCAATATTCTGCTAAATGATCCTAAACCACTTGTTGCTACTGCAATCCTGTCTTTCGGCATCAACGTGAAATCTTTGCTCGGTACAGCACTTGGCTCTCCATCCCGTTTCACTCCAACGATCAGAGGTAACCCTCCTTCGATTCCTAAACTAGCCTCTGCTAATGTCTGATAAATGACTTGCTCAGCATCTTTTGTGACGTTCAACTCAATGATGTATGCCTCATGCCCAAACGGAATGACCTCTTCGATAGCGGACGATCGTAAACCGGTTGCTAATCGTTGGATTGCACCGTCGACAGGGTCGATGGCATAGTCCACAGCAGCCCATCTCGAGAGATGTCCTTGCTCATGTTCATCAACATAATTTCGATTTCGGAATCGAGCGATTGAAAGCAAATTGTGTTTGATTGATACACCATTCTTCCGTTTGAATTCATCCTCAGCAAGAGCGCAAGCGATGAGATTCCGATCATCGGAGTCAGTCACTGCAACAAAGACCGTTGCGTCTCCGATGCCCGCCTCCAGCAACGACTCCCGCGATGTGATATCACCATGAATCACCAATGCATCGAGTGATTGTGCATTTTTCACAGCTCTTGAATCGCTGTCAATCAATACAACATCCATCGTTTCAGCACGCATTGCTCGTGCCAATTCAGAACCCACTCGTCCTGCTCCACCAATTATTACACGCATTTTATCACCTCAACTGTATACTGGGAATTTGCCACCGCCGTAACTCACCGGTCCATCCAACGCAAAGACTCGTTCTCTTGTGATACGGCAGTCAAGATATGCTTTCTCATAGCAATCGTTGTCATTGTCTCCATAATTGAGTGACTGATAATAGGCATTGATGTAGGTTCCATCTCCATTGGGATCTGGCTGTTCAATCCATTCAATGAGCGCGGATGCAGTATGGAGAAGCCACTTGTTGTTCGTAACATCCACAGATGCTTCAACGTAACAACTGTCGAGTTCAATGTTGTGATTGTTGCACCACTCCGTCGACATTGGCAACTGGATGTAGCCCCAAGCGTGCGCTTCCCATGTTGTGTAGGATTGACTTGAGAGAACACCAAACACATACCAACCTGGTATTCCCTTAGCCCTCAACAGGCTAAGAAAGGCATTGGTTTGCTCGTCGCAGTCTCCTTGCCCCGCAGCAAGACAAGCGGGCCCACTAAGTGCTGCAGAGCCAGAGCCAGGGTCTGTGTAATAGACGATGTTTTCTCGTATGTAATCGAAAGCAGCCTTTGCAAATTTGAATGCGTTTTGATTACCTTCTGGAAGATTAGAATCAATGGCAGTGACTGCGGCAATAACCGACGCTCCGGTTGCGTCGATGGCATAATTTGGTCGATTTTTATTGTACCATCGGTTGGCGGTAAAATCATCTTTTCTTTCACCTGAACCACGGTCTTCAAAGTCGTCGTATGTACCACTGTGTTCTTCTAGGATACCGGAAGTGAATCCTGGAATCCTTGGATCCACACCTTCGCTAACATCCGACCACCATGTGTAGGATTTTGTGCTGATTGTCACGAGGTATTCATACGACATCGACTGACCCGGGTCAAGGAAAGCTGTGACTTTTACGCACGGACCGCCGATGCAAAACTTATTGCCCGAGCCTGACGTTCCTGGCCACCAAATCTTGTGTCCACTTGGAGTCGTGATGGCTTCGGCATAGGAGCGTATCGCCGACCGTTCAAGCGGGACATTGATCGATTCTCCATCGATACGAATTTCTGTTGCTAAAACGTCCTGAATCTTTTGATTTGGGGTATCCGGCGTACCATCGGTGTACGTATAGATTGGGCCAGTTCCCTCAAGAGCGTAAATATCCTGAGAAATCGGGAAGGTCTCGTTGTAATACTCAGTTGCATCAAGATCTTCGTTTTCCAAAGTGATGATGCGATTTAAGGTGTAATCAGCCTCGATGTCATAGACCAAGTAACCGAGCGTTGGATTCATAATGAATTCTTTGACATCTCCAATTTTTCCGATGGTCATTTCTCTTGCTTGTGGTGAAAGCATAATAAACGCAACCAGTCCGAGCATGATGAGGCTTCGAAACCGGTTTTTTCGGCCTTTGAGAATGTTTTTTGTTCGGCCACGATCGTTTTGAACGATTCCTCTGCGCTTTGGCGCAGACGTCATTTTGTAAGCAGAAACGTTGCTATGCCGGTCTTTTTGCAGCAGAATTCGATGCTCCATAATCGAACTGTTCGCCAGCACCCTCCCGCAGGAGTAGCAGATGGTGTCACCATCCAGCGTGGGCGCAGCGCAGTACGGGCAAGAACCCATGCCATGTTGGTTGCGCAGTCATGGTTTAATGGTTGTGTGAGATGACCGACCAATCCATTGATAGGGGAGGTCTTGCGCCGCGTTTTCACTCCTCGGAGGTTTTGGGGTTAATAATGACCTTACTCGTTGCATGATCAACTCTCGTTGGAGTCATTTTTTCTCGCCTTTTGTCTGCCTGCATCCTTCGCCAACGCCGTCGACCCTCTTTTGGTACGGAATCCCAAACCCACTTTTCTGCGGAATCTTGAGCAAGTAGAATTGGTGGGATAATGAAAACCCATGCAAGCGGGCTAAACCATGCGAAGTAGAACATCGTCAATGAGGCAGCTCGCCAAAAGGTCGCTCTGAAAATAGCCCCCCAACGTTTTCCCCTCAACATTAACGTCCCGTGGAAAGCTGTGATGACTGCCTCAACCCGGGGTGCAAAGAAACCGATGAGCACAATGGTTGCTGCATCGGCTACACCATCGATTCCACTCTGAACCTTTCGAGTGATAAGGACAATGGACAACATACCGCCCACTGCAAGACCCAATGCCCAACCGCTTGTTGCTTGTGAACCTCCTTTCCGGACCCGCTTGCGTCGCAATAAGAAATGCATTCCTATGGTTGCAATTAAAGGAACAAGAAAGAGACGTATTGCATTCAGTTCAGGTGTACGCTCTCCAGTTAGCCATGCTTCATAATACGGCAAGAAAAGGGAACTGTCAGCATAAGACGCGAAAGCACCTCCAAGTAAGATTCCCCAAAATACTTGATTCCATGCGGTTGGAAGGTCGTAAAAGCCAGAATACTTTGTCATGACGCCGCGCCATCCAAGTGTCATTCCGATGAGACCGCATACAGCGGCTATTTGGAATGTGATGAATTCATTGACCACATGACATCCTGATGGCACGCGTACATAAGTTGTTTAGGAGTAAAAGGAGGCAATGAGTTCAAACACTCCCACAATGTGTCGTGCCCATGGCGAGATTGTTGCTGTTTGGTGGGAAAGGCGGTGTTGGTAAAACCACGTCCTCTGCATCGACTGCGGTGTGGCTTGCAGATTCAGGTCTAAAGGTACTGCTTGTATCCAGCGATCCTGCACATTCAACTTCTGATTCTTTGGGTGTCGAATTGGGCTCGGAGCCAACTGCGGTTGAGGGTGTCCCTGGTCTTTTTGGACTCGAACTAAATCCAGAAGCAAAGTTATCAACGTTCATGCCAAAACTCGGTGAAAGCCTCTCCGGCATGTCCACGTCTCCATTTGCATCATTGGGTGGTCTAGGTGGAATGTTTGATCA
>JAKUNY010000145.1 GCA_022451765.1 Candidatus Poseidoniaceae archaeon | reverse complement strand
TTGACATTACTGCTGCCTCTGAAATCATGGCAATTCTCGTATTGGCAAATGATTATGCTGATCTGAGGAGAAGGCTTGGTGAGATTGTGATTGCAGAATCAATGGAAGGTCACCCCATAAAAGCAGAGCATATTGATGCAGCGGGTGCAATGGCACTTCTCCTCAGGAATGCTTTCCTTCCAAATCTTGTCCAGACACTTGAAGGCAACCCTGCCTTCATCCATGGCGGTCCCTTTGCAAACATCGCTCATGGAAATTCATCCATTGTTGCAGATCGAATTGCCCTTTCCTGTGCAGACTACGTTGTCACTGAAGCAGGATTTGGCAGTGATATGGGTGCTGAGAAATTCATGCACATCAAAGCAAACACATCTGGAAAAGCACCTGATTGTGTTGTCATGAATGTTACAGTACGTTCAATGAAACTTCATGGTAAAGCCTTCGGAGACCGAGGGGGATATCGCCCTTCAAAGGAGGAACTCGAGAGGGAAGATGTCCAAGCGGTCATTGCAGGAGCAACATCCAACCTCGATCGCCACATCAAGAACATGGCCAGATTCGGCGTTCCTGTTGTTGTTTCAATCAATCAATTTGCGAGTGATACGGAAGAGGAGCTCGAAGCCATCGAATCTGCCGCACGAACAAGTGGAGCGGCGCGTGTTTGCCGAACTGAGGTTCATTCAAAAGGTGGCATCGGTGGATCGGACCTCGCAAATGCAGTCGTTGCTGCTATCCACGACCATGTTGCGGCCGGGCGTCCATTCCTTCCACTTGTTGCCCCAAGCGATTCAATTGAAACAAAGATGAACGCAATCGCCACACGAATGTATGGGGCGAACAGCGTACAAATTGAGGCAGCTGCAAAACGTCAACTCAAGAAAATAACTGATTGGGGATACGGTAGTTTACCTGTATGTATGGCAAAAACACAGTACTCATTCTCACATGATGCTGGTTTGCTCGGTGCTCCCACTGGATTTGATTTGCCTGTTCGAGAGTTCAGGTTGAATGCTGGTGCTGGGTTTGTTGTCGCAATCCTTGGCTCGATGATGACCATGCCGGGTCTTCCGAAGCGACCAGCAGCAAGCGATATGGATATGGACGAGGACGGGAATCTGAAGGGCGTCTTCGGGTGAACATCGATGCGCATACTCAAACAGACCGAGAACCATTGGAAACTTCGGATTGAATCCGAAGATGACTTGTGGGTTCTTGCTCGACTGGCTTCACCAAGTCGACATCTGGCGATGCTTGGGGAGCGTAGAGATACGACAACCGCTGAATCTGGCTTGCGTGCAAAAGCCGCTGAGCGGAAGAAAATGTGGATTGAACTAAGGGTTCAAACGACTGAGTATCAATCTTATTCAGATACCTTAAGGGTGCATGGAGTTATCGAGCAGGCACCAATAGATATTGGATCTCATCACACACATATGATTGAAGTCGGTGACGAAATCGAATTGACAACATCGGATACCTTTCCGAGTTTTGACCATGCATTGTTGAAAGATGCAGTTGATTCCTCGAACAAAAGCAATGTTTCACTCATCGTTGTTGAAAACGATGAGGTTGTTTTGTTTGAAATCACACCAAGAGGACTGCGAGAGGGCGCAACCTGGACCATGCGCGGAGGTGGTAAGCGTGGTGACGTGCGAACCAGTGAAGCAGTCGCTCATTCTTTTCTAAAACAGGTGAGCAATGAGATTCTTGCCGCAACCAGCACAGATTTACCTATGATTTTGTGTGGACCAGGGCATGCCAGAGAGAAACTCAAATCCATTATTCTTGAAATCGATTTGAATCGCAATTTACGCTCGATCGGTACCTCAATGGCTGGCCGTGCAGGAGCAAATGAGGTCATACGTGAAGGCTTAGCAAACGATTTTCTTGAGAATTATGCGATTCATAAAGAGATTCAATTGCTCGTTGAAGTATGGACGCGAATCAGTTCAAATGGGGCCGTTGCATATGGAGAACAATCGCTCGTTCGAGCAATGGCTGAGGGGGCGATTGAAACATTACTTGTCGCAGTCGATTTATTGCGAGATGAGCAAACAGAACTTGATGGCAAGTTGCTTCAGGATTGGGTACGGGGCCTAGATGACATTGGGGGAAAGCTGGTGCAATGCTCAGTCGATCATGATGCAGGTGAGCAACTTCTCGGATTCGGTGGCGTGGTTGCATTACTTCGGTACAAAATGGTGTAGTGCATGAAAATTATTCGCTTCTCTGAACTTGGTGAAAACGTCCGCGATACGATGGCTGGGGCGAGATGGATACTGTTGGACCAAGATGACATCCAACATGCGCTTTCAGCACTGATGTTTGCTGAACTTGATGGTGTGTTGGTTGCAGTTGATCATCGTAAATCAAAACCTGATGACGGTTTGTGGCGTCGTGCAGTCCATTTACTGCTGGTTGCAGGAAATGAAAATGCTGAAGAAATCCAGCACAGAAGTGGAATCACGAAGGTCATATCATGTGATGTATCGTCAATTGAAGAACATATATGGTAATGGGTCCGGAGGGAATTGAACCCTCGATCTTCGCCTTGTAAGGGCGACGTCATAAACCCCTAGACCACAGACCCAACCCTCCGTCGTTGGTGACGTATTTGAAACGCTTGGCAATGCAATAACCTCAAAACGGATGCATACCCACCAAGGAGCAATGGACGAAGAGGCTCAAGCCGCTGCGGCCCGTTTGGTTCGCCGTCTCAAGGATGGTTACACCATCACCATCGCCGAATCATGCACTGGGGGATTGCTTGCGAGCACACTCACCGACATTGCTGGAGCGAGTAAATGGGTCAATCAATCTTGGGTCACAGACTCAAATGATGCGAAAATTCGTGAGTTGAACGTCGATGAAAAAACATTGGAAAAGCGTGGTGCAGTATCAGCAGAAGTTGCAATCCAAATGGCACAGGGAGCGCTCGCAAGGGCAAATGCTGACATTGCAATATCCATAACCGGAATCGCCGGACCGAGCAACGATGGCACCAGTAAAAAAGTCGGATATGTTTACGTTGGAATCGCTTCACGTACCTGGGCCATTGCTGAAGCGACCCAAATTGGTGGTAACCGCCAAGAAAACAAAGAAGGGTTCGTTCATTTCGCCCTTCTTACTGCAATACGACATTGGGATCAAGCGATGGAACTTGCAGAGCAGACACTTCAGAATGAAATAAAGAGGCGCGAGGAAGAAGCTCGGATGAGGGCTTTAGAGGAGATTGCTCGAAACCAAAGAGCCGATGCTGCTGCTCGTTCTGCGGAATGGCAAGCGCAGTCATGGTCCGATAAATCGAGGGTTCCCTCCGATGCCAATCTTGGAACTGACGTTGAATGGTCGGGTGACTCAGGAAACGAATAAACGTGAAGCCTTTTGGAGGGTCGCCTCCCATTGATGTTCATGACTGCGGAATGGGGTATGATTTCGCAGGAATTAATGAAACGAGGAATCCTTGTCACGACCGGTGTCAAGGAAAGGTTACTCGCCCTTCGCAATCCTTTCGAAGTACTTGATCAAGGGGGAAAAATTGGATTTGAAAGAGGAATGCTTTCCATCGATGTTCTCAATGAAATGATTGATTTGGCCGGCAATTCAGCCCCAAAAGAGGTTGAAAAAATTCGTCAACCTATCGGTCGAACAATCGCCCCCGTAAATGAACCAGAGCCTGTAAAGATTCAATACAGAAATAATCTCCCTGACTGGAGTGATAAAGACTTCTCTGGAATGGCCACCGATGTTGATAATGACATCCTCATCCATTACGACATCACTGGCAACAGTACAACAGAAGGAAAAATGGGTCACATCCAGGCATGCTTTAATGACCGTTTGGAAAGCATACGCAAGATGATTGTAAAAAATTCAAGACTTCCGAGAAAACCCCAAGAAATCGGGCGATTGAACATCGAATATCAACGCTATCAAGGATATGAAAATCTCGCTGTTGCAATTGGTTTAGTTAATGACCCACGCCACACAAAGAACGGACATCTAATGTTTGGACTTGAAGATGAAACAGGTGAAATGAACTGTTTGTTAACAATACGTCAGGGAGATGACAGAGATCGCATGCATGAACAAGTCGTTGAAGCAGGGTTGATGCCGGATGATGTTCTTGGCGTCAGTGGTTCGTTCTCCCAAACAGGCGACATATTTTACGTGGATGATTTGTTCTTCCCAATGAAAGATCGGCATGACAAAAAAAGCGCAGATATCGGTGTAAGTGTTGCTTTCTTATCAGATATTCACGTTGGCTCAAAGACATTTCTTGAGGCTCAGTGTCACAAGAAGGTACGAT
>JAKUNY010000144.1 GCA_022451765.1 Candidatus Poseidoniaceae archaeon | reverse complement strand
GAGGTGAAGAACCAGCGAAACAATTGGCTGTTCAACCCTCCACCGAGGCCATATCATCATAACGATGCAGGCAACTGCAGCCAGAACAAGCGTCCACCCCCACATGATGTTTCCAAGGGCGCATCCTTGTTATTGCTTTTCTAAAGTCCATCACCAGCCAAAGTGTTTGGCTCGACTGTATCCGAAGGAAAGGAGAACCGAAATTACTCGCTTGAAAAGGAGCGTTGGTTTCCGAACCATGATTTTCAGACCGATTCCGAGTTTGGTGAGCGGACTCATGTTTCCAAGTTCCTCTGGCAGGCACTTGGCCATGGCCGTCATCTCTTCATCGGAGAGATTGTACAACGCATCTTTCCCTTTCAGAATCTTGTGATATGGAGGGAACGTCGACCTCCACGCTTGTTCATACGGAGCCAGTGCCTTTGCAGAAAGGTTACCGCTCTTTATCGCCTTCGACAAAACCTGAGCTGCTTCTCGGCCAGACCAAAGCGCGAGGTGGGACCCTCCCTCGAACAGCGGTGAGGTAAAACCTGCAGCATCACCAACGAGAATAAGGCCATCATCGACGGTTTTGCTACGAGGTCCTGAAATCGGAATCGTTCCACCAAACGGTTTGATCTTGATGCCTTCTTTGCGCCATGGTGGATTGACAGTTGGCTTTCCAGCGAGGTACGTGTCTTCAATAAAGGAATCCAGATATCGAATAGCACCTTTCTTGTCCGTAGTCACCAATCCAACGTTGGCTCTTTCACCCTTTTTTGGAATCATCCAGACATAACCATGCGGAGAGTATTTTGGCCACAGATAGAAATCCAAATATCCGTCATTTTGTACGTCGTTTAACTCATACTGGAATCCTGCAATGACCTCCACTTCGGTACCCATATCGAGAAGTTTGGATGCGGCTCCCGATACGCCTGAGGCATCAATGACGGCTGAACATTCAATTGGAAATTCACTTCCTTTTCCTTCAATAATCCAATTGGAAAATTGATTTTCGCTATTGAAAATTCTCTTCATCGATGTGACTCGATGATTTAGGAACAATTCCGCCCCAAGCGTTGTAGCCTCATCCATGAGCCACTGCTCAAACAAATGCTTCTCTAGGACATACCCCGGTTCGGTCAGAAGCTTGTTCTCGCCGCCGGGGAAGATGACACGGATGCCTTTTACATCCAATGCCTTGACATGGTCTGGGATTGTCAAACCCAAATTTTGGACAGCAAGGTCTGACAAGCATTCCCCGCAATGAACAGGTGTGCCGACTTCTGGATCGGCTTCGACGACAATCGTCGAAAGACCGAGGCGGGATGCATGAATGGCCGCTGAACCGCCCCCTGGACCTGCCCCAATGACGAGGAGGTCGCACCGCCTAGCCTCTGCCATGTTTCACTGAGGAGTGCTCGGCTCATGAATCCAGCGGTATCGGTTGGTTTTGGAATAAATATTTTGCCTCTCTTGGCAGAAGAGTTTTCATTAAATAGGCCCGGAGTTACGGTGAATTCGTTGAGCGCCATGTATGCAGCTGAAGAAGGAAATCGCCTACCCGTTACCGTACTTACCGGATTTCTCGGCTCAGGAAAAACCACCCTCCTGAACCACATCCTTACAAGCACCGAGCACAAAATGAAATTCGCCGTTATCGAAAACGAGTTTGGCGATGTTGGTATCGACGAAAACATCCTTGTCGAGAGTTCCGAAGAAAGCATCATTGAAGTCATGAACGGATGCATTTGCTGTACTGTTCGTGGTGACCTGACGGAAGTTCTTGACAACATGTACGACAGAATAAAGGATTTCGATGGAGTCATTATCGAGACTACGGGGCTCGCTGACCCAGCTCCTGTAGCCCAGACCTTCTTTGCTTCTGAACGAGTGTCGAGCAAGTACAATTTGGATGGAATCATCACAGTTGTCGATGCAAAGCACATCATCCAACACCTCGACGATGAGAAGCCCGAGGGAATTGAAAACGAATCTGTCGAGCAACTTGCTTTTGCAGATCGAATTATGCTCAACAAAATCGATTTGGTCGATGATGAAGAGATTGCCAATGTCGAGTCCAGAATAAAATCCATCAATGGATTCGCCCCAATCTTCCACACGGAAAACAGCATCATTGACCCAAAGGAGCTCGTGAACATTGGAGCATTCGACTTGGAGAAGGTGCTCGAAATGGACCCAGAATATTTGGACCCTGAAGCAGAACATGAACACGATGACCGAGTTACATCGACAAGCATGAAATTTGAGGGTGAACTCAACGTTAGCAAACTTGAGCGCTACATCGGCTCTTTGATGCGAGATTACGGCGAGAATTTGTTCCGCTACAAGGGCGTCCTTGCTGTCAAAGGCATTGACGTAAAGTACGTCTTTCAAGGCGTTCACATGCTGTTTGGAGGCGATTTCAGTCGAGAAATTGGACTCTGGAAGGAAGGCGAGACACGCGAATGCAAGTTTGTCTTCATTGGTCGAGATCTCGACCATGATGCCCTACAAAAAGGGCTCATGGAATGCAAAGCGGAGGAACTCCGGTTCAAAGTTGGAGACACCGTATACGCAAACATCGGCAGGTTCACAGAAGGACGTATCTTGAAGACGTGGGATCAGGGCAATCCATACCGGGTTGAAATTCAAAACAGAGAAAAACGCAACGTATGGGTTCCAATCGACAACGACGAATACGTCCGTTCAAGAATTTAGATGGGAGTGAAAACATGGCACCTCGATTAATGGTATGCGACGGATGCTGCTGTGGTCGGGTAGAGAAAGGAAACGACGTTGTTCCCATCGATGCACTAAAGGCAGCCTGGGAAGAACACGGTCTCAAAGAACACGTCAAACTCTCCATTTCAGGGTGTTTAGGCCCATGCAGTATGAAAAACGTCTCATTAATGATGGACGGAAGCGATCGCATCTGGCTTGGAGAACTTGGTACCAATGAGCACTACGATGCACTTGTCACCTTGGCAAAATCGATTGCAAATGGTGGGACAATGAGCGACCTCCCTATTGAACTGAAAGATCATCAATTCCAACCAAAGGAAGACTAATCCTTGTTGGTTTTTGCAACGAGACTTCTGTATGGCTGCCTTGGCAAGAGGCCTTTTTCAATTTTCAAGTGAAGCACATTACGAAATTGGCAGGAGAATACATCGATGGGTTTGCTTCCTGCATCAGCCGATTAAAACATAATCGATTGTGAATAGCGCGCCCATAACAAATGCAAAGAGGAGTAACGCATTAGCGAATTTGCCATTCGTATCGTGAGGTTTTCCCATGAATGTCATGCCGTCTTCCATACCTTCGTCGTTGAGTCGGAAGTAACTGATAAGCACGAGCAGCATCACTGCGCCTCCGGTCAAAGCATCCATCTGATTGGCATCACTTGTATTCCGAGCGGTATCAGCTACGAGGGCAATAAAAGTCGATACCGTGGCTGTGATAAACGCAAATGCAGATGGATGTAGGACTGCCCATTTTCCTGAGGCCCCATCCGTGAGGACCAATGCAGACCAGAGAGTATAGACGAGGATCAAAGAACCCGTCACAGACACTTGAGTTGGTAAGGGGTCTCCCAAACCTTTGGCTAAAAGTGAGCTATCATCAAAATTTGCTGGAAACCCTTCTGCAATGACGTCGTTGGGCGTCATAATCATTCGAATAGAATAGAACAGACCAGCGAGCACCAACACAATCAGCGAGGTCATAGCAATTTTATCCTTGACCTTCAAACCCGGTTTGAATTCAGATAATCCATCGTTCACTCCCTCATTTCGCAATGAAAGGTACCCTCCAATGTAGATGAGAGTAACAAGGATGGACATGTATTTTGGAAGTGGCCCCGCCATACTTTCAGCATTCCACCAGTTCCAAACACCAAACGTCATCGAAATCAGACCCAATGAACATGGCAGCATGATGATCCATTTTCCTCTTGCACCCTCAAATAAAATCAACATGGTCGATATGAAAATCCCGAAGAACAGGACTCCATTGAAAGCAGTCTCGGGTCCCCCGCCACCGAATGCCGGATCAGTGTCATCTGTTACTCCATTGTCCAGGGGAGCAAAACATGCTTCTCCACCTGTAACGTAACAATCCCCAAAGAACATGAAACTAACAGAGTAGAGTAAAAACATCAGCGCTGAAAATCCTAGGCAAATTTTCGCGGGCATGGATTCAATTTTAAACATCTTAATCAGTGATTCACTAATTGATTCAATTCTTAATGCTGTTGATAACAATTAGTATGAATGTCGCTGTTCCCCTGGTTCCAAGCAACTATCCATTGCTCAGGTGTTGGCAAATCAG
>JAKUNY010000143.1 GCA_022451765.1 Candidatus Poseidoniaceae archaeon | reverse complement strand
ATGGAAAGTCGGGGATGAAATTAAGTGTGGCAATGCACACCGCCACCCATGCAACAACAACTTGCTTGCGAACAACAGCCAAACGACCGCCAGTGGGTAAAGCCAGAGGGAGATGACCCGCGAACACTTTACCAAATGCTGATGACAAGTGCAGAACGATTCAGTCAACACCAATGTTTTGGTTACATTCCCGGACCAGGTATGCCACGGGTGCACCTTACCTACCAAGAATTTGGAGAACTCGCTACGGCTGTAGGAAAACAACTGCGTGACATTGGAATCAACGCAGGGGATCGCTGTGCCATGATTCTCAACAATTCTGTCGAGTGGGCTGCCATCTCCTACGGTGCAAACGCCTTAGGCGCTGCCTACACAGCAATGTACACTCACCAGCATGGCGCTGAATGGGCCTTCATTCTCAATGATTCAGAACCTTCCCTCATCGCAGTAGCAGATACTGAGGTCCTTGACAAATTGATTGCTAATCTTCCCGATGATGCCGCAAAGTGGCCCAAGTGTGGCGTGCTTTTGCTCGGTGACGAACCTGCAAACGAACTGCCGCCTGAAGGTGTGGTTGTTCATCAGTGGTCTGAATTCGTGGCTGCGGGCCGTGCCAGTGAAGCACCGATCGACATCGCCGACGATCCGTTTGCACTCAACACGCTCATTTACACGTCCGGAACGACCGGTAACCCAAAGGGCGTTATGCTTACGAATTGGAACACGCTTTCCAACATCCTCTGCGTTCAATCTGCATTCGAAATTTACATTGGTGACAAGAATGCTGCCTTCTTGCCTTGGGCACACTCTTTTGGCAGTACCTTCGACCTCCATTGGATGATTCGATGTGGCGTGCATGTCAATCTCATCTCTGATCTCACCAAAATTGCTGATGAATGCATCGAAATTAAACCTGCAGTTCTTATCGCAGTTCCTCGTGTGTGGAACAAATTCTACGACCGTGTAAACGCTCAGTTTGATGCCGCAACTGGCGTGAAGAAATTCCTCATTGGCAAAGCGAAGAAATCCGCAGCAAAGCGAATTGCTAAGGCTGGTGTCGAGTGTGACGCTGTGCCCCCAAGTGGTTTCTTCGACAAACTCTACGACAAGCTCGTTTGGAGCAAGGTCCGCGCTCGATTTGGAGGAAACATTCGATTCTGCATGTCCGGAGCCGCTGCACTATCACCCGATGTTGCAGAGTTTATCCAAATGGTTGGATTTAGTTGCTACGAAGGATATGGGTTAACCGAAACATCGCCGCTTGTTGCTGCAAACGGTTGGTCCGGCCCGGGCACGTCCAGACTCTACTGCGTTGGTCGTGTTGCGAACGGAGTCAAAGTGACCATCGACACGGATGCATGGGACGATCCAGACCGACCAGACGAGGGTGAAATCATCGTTACGGGACCCAACGTCATGCTCGGCTATTGGAACAACGAAGAAGCGACAAAAGAAGTCATTGTTGAACCGGGAACATTCCGCACAGGTGACCTCGGTAAGTTATCCTCAGATGGTTACCTTTCCATCACCGGTCGTGTCAAGAGTCAATTCAAACTTGAGAATGGAAAATACGTCTCTCCTGCACCGCTCGAAGAGAATGTCAAGCTCTCACCACTGGTTGAACAAGCTGCTCTAGAGGGGCGAAACATGCTCAAGACGTACCTGATCGTTCACCCGAATCTCGAGGCTATGAAGGCTGCAATGAGTTCTGCTGGCATCGATACTTCAGGCTCTGACGAGGAATTGTGCGCTCGCCAATCCACTCGAGATTGGATGCTTTCTGAGTTGAAGAAAAATGCTATGCAAGCTCCAACGTGGAAGGGTTACGAAATTCCAGCAACCATCATCCTCGACCACGAAGAGTGGACGACGGACAACGACCTCATGACACCATCAATGAAGGTCAAATTACGAAACCTCTTGGCTCGCAACGAAGACTCCATTGCTGCCATCAATTGAGCGTAAATCGACCGATTGGGTTTTGAATACCCATCGATGGGCTTGCCTTGGTGATACAGTATGGTTCGCGAACTCATTACCGTTGAAGGTGTTGACAGAAGTTTCGGGCCGACCGATGTTCTGCAAGACATCAACCTCATTATCAACGACGGCGATCGAATTGGGATTGTTGGTCACAATGGAGCTGGTAAAACAACACTGCTCAATACGATCAGTGAGCAAAAACAAGACGTAGGGGACATCGATTTCGCACCAGGAATTCGAATTGCATATCTTACTCAAATTCGAGACATTGAATCAAATTCGACCATCGAAGAGGAACTCGGACGCAAAGGACGGCAATTCCAAGAATTGGAGGATGAGATTGCATCGATTGAGGCTCAGATGATTGATCGTACGTTCTACGAGGGAGTCTGGGAACCGGTCATGGAGCGATATTCAGAACTTCAACAGACCCTTGCGTCTTCCGGAGGTGGAAACGTTGCCGGAATCGCCAAGGGTATTCTCGAACGGCTCGGACTTGACAAGCATCCAATGGATATGCCCGTATCACAATTGTCTGGAGGAGAGAAAGCAAAACTGGCGCTTGCGCGCCAACTCGTCGGCCTTTCAGGAATCGATGTCATGTTCCTTGACGAGCCAACATACCATCTTGACATTCAAACCACAGAATGGCTGGAAGCATTTCTAACCGATTTCAAGGGCTCTCAACTTATTGTATCCCACGATCGTTACTTCCTCGACCAAGTTTGCAACCGAGTCGTTGAAATCGACAACCTCCGCGCCTGGCCATGGAAAGGCAACTACAGTCAGTTCATCGTCCAAAAGGTAGCAAGTGAACAAGCGCTGAATGAGCAAATTGGGAATTTGGAAAAGAAAATTCAGTCAACAACAGGTGCCATTCAACAAATGAAGCGTGCGAACAAATACGACAAATCAATTTCAGCCAAACACAAAATGATCACGCGCATGCAACAAGAACTCAAGGCACTGAGGGCTCGTGTCCCGAAGAAACGAAAGCCATTGATTCTCAAGCTCGATGCAATCGATAAGGCAAGCATGGATGTGCTCGAGCTGGTTGGTGCGACAAAGACGTTCGAAGGTCTGGAACGACCAATTCTCAACAACCAAACGCTCGAGGTGCGCAAAGGTGACCGTATTGGAATCGTTGGAGGGAACGGTCAAGGAAAGACAACTCTGCTAAAAATCATCAACAAAGAACTGAAGCTCGACTCTGGTAAAATCGATGTATCTCCAGGGACTGTCATTGGGTATTTTCACCAAGATCACGCAACGCTTGATTTTGAACTCAATCCCGTTGAACAGATTCAGAAACTCCGCCCAGATTACCAGTACGGCGACATTCGAGCTGCTCTTGGACGCTTCCAGTTTTCAAGCGATCAAGTTGGTACAAAACTCAAGCAACTTTCTGGTGGGGAGCGAGCTCGTGTAGCGTTGTTAAAGCTCCTTCTCGAGGACAACAACCTCTTGCTGATGGATGAGCCGACCAATCATCTGGACATGGACTCAAAGGAAACACTTGAGGAAGCCCTAATTGGATACCAAGGGTCGCTGATTACAGTTTCACACGATCGATGGTTCCTCGATCAGGTTGTCAATCGGATCTGGGAACTCGAGGATGGAAACATCAAGGTCTACTATGGCAACTACACCGACTACGTTCGAGCCAAGCAAGGACTTCCTCCTTTGGCAGATGATGAAATCTCCCAAGTCTAGTCCCACCCTTGATTTCATGAACTCCATTTGCTTGGGATGTTCATGGCGGAAGACGTTGAGGAACAACCTGTGTTTGAAACAAGCACAGGTCCGGTACGTGTCATCACTGCAGCATCTCTGTTTGACGGTCATGATGCAGCCATCAACGTCATGCGACGATTAATTCAATCTTCGGGAGCGGAAGTGATTCACCTCGGCCACGATCGCTCAGCGAAAGACGTCGTTGATTGTGCTGTTCAAGAGGATGCACATGCAGTTGCATTGACATCGTATCAGGGTGGTCACGTCGAATATTTCACATACATTCGCCAACTTTTGGACGAAGCTGGTTGCGAGCACGTGCGCAACATCGGCGGTGGAGGTGGGACCATTACACCACCCGAAATCCGCGAACTACACCAAGCAGGTATTTCGAAAATCTACTCTCCAGACGATGGGCGTACCATGGGATTGATGGGGATGATTCATCATTTGATGGGGATTGCTGGAGAGGTCGACCTCATTTCCGATGAGCGAATGAAAGACCTCGATGGTCCCATAACAGCTGGCGACATGGCCAAGGTGGGATTGCTGCTTACACTTTCTGAATCAGCTGATGAAGTGACTTTCAGACAAACACTC
>JAKUNY010000142.1 GCA_022451765.1 Candidatus Poseidoniaceae archaeon | reverse complement strand
TGTCAATTCCGACGGGGCCATTGTCGAAGTGACTCGTGAATATCAAGCGAATGAAACGACTCGTGAGGATGACATCTCCTATTGGACAAACAATTCAGATCGTATTGCAAACGGTACATCATCATCGAACAACTCCGTTCCGAACCTAACGCCGCACGGTGACTTGGATCAACCATTCTCAGTGTTCCTTGGAACTGATTTGGAAGAGGGAACACACGAGATAGTTGTGCGAATCACAGAGCAAGGAGATCCCTGGGAAAACGTCCAAGTCTACTCATGGAGTCTTGTCATATCCAGTGAGCCTGCTGTTCAAGACAACATATCGGAATGACGGTAAAGAATCGTATCAAAAACGGAATCAATTTTTTCCGATAGCCGCAACTCGATGGTTCGCTGATTTAATCGTTGTAAACGATACGTTCGAATAAAACGTGCCAGTGGTGTCCATGAGAGCGAAAAGCAACCATGCATCTCCAGCGAGAATCGTTGAGCCGTTGGTGTGCCAAGTCAACGTCGCACCGGATGTGGCCATCGAATGCGGATATTCAATGTCCTCACCGCCGTCAACGACAACCGTCCACTTGTTTGCAAGCTCTGGTGCAGCGATGTCACCAAAAGGTGGGTTCACGAGAAGGAACGAAAGAGCAAGGAAGGTGAAAGTGTGCAAGAACGCTGCCTTAAACCACGTTCCGCCGCCATAATGCTCAACAAATCGCTCAGGCATCAGCGTACGATGTAGAGTTGGAATGAGGAAGACGCACGTAAGCGGAAGAATGTACAAAATCCTCGAATTTTCTGGTTCAGTGGAATCCATCAGAACGTAACGCATCAAAAGCGTCACAACCAAGGAGAACCCCAAGACCAACCACATCGATGCAGTGTCTGCTTTTTCTTTTTGCACATGTTTCACAGGGTCAAATGCCTCGAGACCAAGATTGCGTCCGGTTCGACGCACTTTCTTTTCGCCATCGCCACCCTGCGTTCGCTGACGGCGCTCGCCCTGAGCCGCAGTCATCGCTGTTGACAGGTCGACCATGACCCTTCGGATGAGTGGGAGTGAATGAAGGATGCGGTCGAGTTCCTTCGGTTTGAACCCGCATTCTTCAAATGGGGGTTTTCGCAGGCGAAGGTAGGCCGGGGTGGCGTAGTTGGTAGCGCGTCGGACTCATAGGGCAGCCTTCAAGGCGATCGTATGACGTGCAAAGCCCCTTGTGGTGTCTGAGACATCCGAAGGTCGCGGGTTCGAGCCCCGCTCCCGGCACCACCATCGCATTGTTGAAGGGCTGGAAACCGGTCCGAGCACCATGGCAACCAGTCCTGACATAGGTTCTCGCGTCCGTATCAAACTCTTATCGCACGATGCTGAGACTGAGATTGAAGGGGTTGTGTTACCTCCCGCTGTAAAGGATCACATAACGGTCAAACTCGCAAACGGATACAATGTGAGTCACCTGCTCTCGACAGTTGAAATCATATCATCCGAACTTCCTGAATCAACTGAGGTTGCACCAAACAACGCACCAATGAACAATCCAGACCTTCCAACGGTTCGAATCATTCACACAGGTGGGACGATTGCCTCAAAAGTCGATTACACCACAGGTGCAGTAACCGCTCAGTTCGAACCATCTGAACTTGTCGAACACGTCCCAGAGTTACTGAAGATGACAAATCTCGATGTGCACAAAATAGGAAATATGTTCAGTGAAGACATTCGTCCGAATCATTGGAATCAAATCATTGACGCAACCGAGAAAGCCTTCGCAGACGGATGCACTGGAGTCGTTGTCACGCACGGTACGGATACAATGCATCTAACTGCAGCCGCTGTCGCATTTGCGTGGTGTGGAAAAGGTGGCAATCCACCGGGCCCTATCGCCTTTGTTGGCTCTCAGCGCTCGAGTGACAGAGCATCCTCCGATGCTGCTCAGAATCTTATCTCTGCGGTTAAGTGGGCTGCTGAGGGGCCACGACCAACAGGTGAACTGAGTGACGCAGTTGTAGTTTCAATGCATCAAACGAGCGATGATGGGGCATGTTCCATTCATTCTGCAACAGGTGTGCGAAAGCTGCATTCAAGTCGACGTGATGCTTTTCGGCCGGTCAATACGATGCCTCTTGCAACCGTGCGTATCGATAACGAGAACGTGGATCTTGACCTTGAGCATCATTACAACGAGGCTCGTTCAAACACTCCTCCGAGGGAAATCACATCAACTGCAGAACGTTTCGATGATAGGATTGTAATTCGACAACTTGTTGCTGGACCTTGGCTTACCAAGCAAGAAATCCTCGACGCTGCTTCCTCCAAGACCGATGCACTCGTGATTCATGGGACAGGTCTTGGTCATCTCCCAATCGAAGATTCAAACGGTGACACCCCTCAAAATCTTGAACTCCGAGATGCGATTGAACAATTGAACATACCTGCACTGATCGTCAATCAATGCATCCACGGACCCGTGAACATGAACGTTTACTCCAAGGGAAGAATCCAACAAGAAATCGGCCTTCTTGGCCACGGGATTACGTCTTCTCCAGAAGCGGCTATTATGAAACTTCATTTCGCATTATCAAATGGAATGGATGTTGGTTTGGTTATGTCTCAGAATCTGATTGGTGAACAGCAACAAACCATTCTTGACTGAGCGATTCGATGAAGAACCTTATCGGTTCTGGTTCATACATGGCGAGCCCAAATGGTGACCCTCTTGCCGAGTTAAGGTCGCGTCGAGAACAGGCCCGTGCTGGCGGAGGCCGCAAAGCATTGGAGTCCATCCGTGCAACCGGGCGAGGGACCGCCAGAGACCGAATCGATCTGCTGACGGATACAAATTCCTTCGTCGAGGTTGACACTTTTGTCACCCACCGTACCACGGATCACAACATGTTTCTTCACCAAACACTCGGCGATGGTGTCGTTACAGGTCACGGAACCATTGATGGTCGGCGAGTTTATTGTTTTGCACAAGATTTCAGTGTGCATGGTGGCTCGATGGGCGAAATGCATGCAAAGAAAATTGCAAAGCTTGTCGAGATGGCTGAACGTTCGAAAACACCCTTGGTCTGTGTTTGGGACGGTGGTGGACAGCGTGCACAGGATGGTATCGACGCCTTAGCTGGTACTGGGGAGTTGCTTGATCGGTTGGTTCAATGCAGCGGCAGAGTCCCTATCATCAGCCTTGTACTTGGTCCCGTAGTTGGAGTCTCAGCTCTTGCAGCAAGCCTTTCTGATTTTACAATTCTTGGAGAGGAACACGGACAACTCTTCCTTTCCTCACCGCTCGAAACCCCTGAGGTTCAACGAGGTGAAGTTGATGCAGCAGGATTGGGCGGTGCAAGCCTTCATGCCTCACGTTCGGGTATTGCATGTTTGGTTGCCGATGATGAAGATGTTGCGTTTTTCTTGGTTCAAGAAATTCTCTCGTATCTACCCGATCATAACGATGCTGAGCCGCCATTCGTGCCTACTGAAGATCCCATCACTCGTCTCAACGACGAACTCGAGTCCTTGGTTCCAGACAACCCCAATCGCCCGTACAACATGGTTAGCGTCGTTGAGGAAGTTGTTGATGATGGCGAATTTCTCGAATTGTTTCCAAACTATGCTGAAAACATCATCATTGGATTTGCAAGACTCGAAGGGCGCAGTATAGGCGTTGTAGGTAATCAACCAAACGTTCTCGCTGGCTGTTTGGACATTGACGCATCCATTAAAGCTGCACGGTTTATTCGGCTTTGCGACGCATTCAACATTCCTCTCGTCACGTTTGAAGATGTACCTGGTTTCCTTCCTGGAGTTGTTCAAGAATGGGGCGGAATCATCCGACATGGTGCAAAATTGCTGTTTGCCTATGCTGAGGCCACTGTTCCAACACTCACCCTCGTCACTCGGAAAGCCTACGGTGGAGCATATCTTGCAATGTCCTGCAAGCACTTGCAAAGCGATTACAACGTCGCTTGGCCCACGGCAGAGCTCGCAGTAATGGGAGCCGAGGGTGCCGTCAACATCATCCATCGAAGAGAAATTAATGCAGTTGATGATGATCAAAAAGAAGAGGTACGTCAACGATTGGTTGATGAATACAAAGCCAAATTTGGTGACCCTTACGTCGCAGCCCGCAACGGCTGGCTCGACGATGTCATCGAGCCAAATGAAAGCCGTCTCAGACTATGTCGAGCGCTTTCGATTCTACGCTCAAAGCGTGAATGGAGTCCGCCGAAGAAACACGGGAACATTCCACTATGATTCGTTCAATCGAGCTTCGACTCGAGCGAGTATACCTCCAGATGAAGACTCGGAATCCGGCTCCTCTG
>JAKUNY010000141.1 GCA_022451765.1 Candidatus Poseidoniaceae archaeon | reverse complement strand
CCGAACGGGGTGTGTCGGGGCTGATGGTTGCAGAGCTCAATGACGCGGCCCGACCGATGCAACGCGCTGGCCTGGTTACACCGAGTGCTATGGATGCTGTAGAAGCATACGATACGGTGGTAGCTGATGTTGACGGCGCGTTAATTCATGGCCCTTCAGGAACCTTAGTTCCGGTAGGTAAAGAAGGCGAATTAAGGACCTACGTTGTTTGTCGAAAGCGATTTGACCAAACTGTGGTCCAACAGGGACTCGAAGCAGGTTCAGACATTATGCTCGAATCTCAGCCTGTATCAGCAGATGTTCAGCCAGATGGGGTGGTGGTTGAGATTGTCAACCAACGAACGGATCAAACAACAACGCTTCGATCGAAACTACTTATCGGCTGTGATGGGGCGCACTCTTGGGTCCGCCGACGTTTCAAAATGGGCTACCCAAAAGAAATGATGATTGGATTCCAGACCGAAGTTGTTGGCTACGAAGGGCAAGAGCGATGGTTGGAAATGTTCAGCGGTTCAAAGATTGCACCAGGCTTCTTTGCATGGGTCATACCATCCGGCAACGGCACACATCGGATTGGTTTGTGGTCAAGAGCAGATCTTCTCGAAGGTAGAACAGTTCTTGATTGCTACAATGACTTGCTCAAACACCCGCTCTGGAAAGACAGGTTCGCTAACATCACAGAAACCGCCCGTTATTGTGGCCCTGTTCCTTCAGGTATGATTCGACGTCCAATCAAAGACCGTGTCATGGTAATAGGGGATGCTGCTGGAATGGCAAAACCAACCACGGGCGGTGGTCTTGGCCCCGGATTTAAGCAGATTTCCTCCATTGCAGATCGATTGGTGGAACAAGTCCATCGAAATCAACTGAGCGAGAAGAACCTAAAGGCCATTGCAAAATCATCGTGGTCGAAATTGAAGAAGGAGCAAGATCGAGCCCGCGCACTACGAGACCTTCTTGTGTCAACAAGGACAGATGAAGAACTCGACATGCACTTCACAAATTTTGCAAAACCCGAAGTAATCGAACTGATCAATGAAATAGGCGACATCGAAAAACCGGTTCCTCTCGGGTTGGCTCTGTTGAAAAAGGTCCCAGCCTTCCGTAAACTAGCCTTGCAAGCCGGAGTCAAACTGCTGTTCACTTGAGGCGATTTTATGTCAGAATGGGCAGTTATCCACCGCGTTCGATATCCTCCCTTCGATGACAAAAGAATCAAAGCTGACGCTGCACCAATTGCAGAAACAATTGTCAAATCCAATTTGGATGATGATCAGGTTCTGAAATGTCTTCCCCCATACAAGATTCAAAGTGACCAAGGCTGGCTCATCGAACGTGTTATTACGAATCAAGATGGATTGGATTTGGAAAAAATGACAGTTCTACGAAGAGATGAGCGACCATTTGTTAAACTCATCAATCAGCAACGTAGAGGTTGGTACATTCTTCCGAACAATTTGCATCGGTATGCTCGAAGTATGATCAGCGCTGCGGTCATATTCCTATTGAGCACATTGGTTTACCTATTTTTGGAGCCGCTGTTAAGTGAGATTGGGATTCCAAGTTTTGGAACCAAAAGCATACAAATCGGGCTCCTCGATTACCCGATTTTGAGCATCATTGTTGTGCCTGTAATCATGCTTCCAATTGGATTGCGGCTTGTGGCAAATTTTGTTGATTTAAAAAGGCAACAAGACTTCTTTCAATCGCCAGTGGAACAACCTCAAATTGAATTTTCACCCTCCATCATTAGTGGTCAACCCCTGAAAGGTACCATTCAGATTCCTCATCGGTTACCTGACTGGAAGTCGATGACTGTGCACTGGCAAGTGGGTACGTTGCCACCGTCACGAAGTGCCCTTATTGACATTTCAAACACAACCCACAATTCCCAACCCCCTGTTGGTCTTTCAACCCCTTTACCACACCATTGGGAGGCAGGCCTCGACGATGGTACGGCGGGAGGAGAGGATGCACCCATGGAGAGGCAAGACATCCAAGGTGGTGTCTTCCTACGACCGATGCGATTTTCAGAAGAAGGTGGCGAATCTAAAATTAACGATGATGGCTCTTTTGAGATCGAGCCACCGACGAACCTTTGGCCGGGTACAGTTAACTCTGATTTGCATAGAGTCCATTGGGAATTTATTCTCAAGATAAAACGCAAGAAACAGATGCCTCTACTGTGGGTTTGTCCTGTTCGCGTTGAATTTCCAGATGAAATTATTCATCTTCAACATCTTGAGATAAAAGACCCGAGAACAGAACAACTGTACATAGGCCAGCGCTAGGTTCATTTCCCTCAACTACGTGTCATATACATGGTCAGAAAGCCGTTTGTAGCAGTCTTGCTTTCTTTGTTGATGTTTTCAGGATGCTTTGGTGAGGCCGAGCCAGAAAGCCCCGTCGTTGAACAGCAACCAGGAGTTGTTCCATACGATCTATCTGCTTCTTGGGACAAAGTCTCGCCCACTGGAGAAATAGACGAAATTTCAGAACTCAATATTTTGATAGAATCAACCGGTGATGGCACCTACAGTGTTGATTCAAAAATTACCTTGAATGAGCAACCGATTAGCATTTCAGAATACAGTGTAACTGCAAAGGCTACACATATCTCAATTGTTCTTTTACCAAGTGTTCCCGGAACGTACGAGATTGAGGTGATCATTCAACCAAGTCAAGGGGCTGATGCCGTCTTGAAGAATACCGTTCAAGTGCTTGTCCCAAACGAGGGTACGACCTCTCTCATTGTACCTCAGTTTCTCGTTGTTGAGTCATCCATGCTAGCTCGCCGAGGACAAATTTTGCATGCAAGCCTTGAGACGTGTACGGGAACCATTGACGTGCCTACAGGTGATTCGGCCTTTGAAACAGTCCCGTTGGTCGTACAATCCGATGGTTCGTTTACATCGATTTTGACCGACTTAGATTTGAAAACTGAATCCTTCAACGTGTATGTTTATGCCCAGTGCGGCCAATATACGTTGACCGAGGATTTCCGAAACGTTACAATCGTCGTTGAAGCTAGCAATGATGCAGACGGGGACGGTATATTGGATGACCTCGATGCTTGCCCTAACGGTGTGGGTGAGTCCGATGGTTGGGCATCCAATCCTCAGAGCGATGCAGATCAAGATGGATGTCGAGATTACGATGAAGACTTGGATGACGATAACGATGGAGTATTGGATGCCAATGATGGATGTGCATCGACAATTGGTTGGATTAGCACACTTCAAAATGATAGAGATCAGGATGGTTGTCACGACGATGGAGCTGACCTGGATGATGATGGCGATGGAATTTTGGACGCTCTTGATGCTTGTCTGGATGGCGAGGTCAATTGGCCTGCAAACCTCTACAATGATTGGGACCAAGATGGCTGCAATGATTTCCTTGAGGACAGTGATGACGACAACGACGGCGAAGATGATTCAACCGATGCTTGTCCAAAAGGACGATCAAACTGGGAATCTGAGCGAAATCAGAACACAGATTTCGACATGGATGGGTGTTATGATTCTACTGAGGACTTGGACGATGATAACGACAGTGTAAATGATGTAAATGCTACTGGAGCAACCTTGGACTTGTGTCCAACAACACCATTGGGGGCTTCAGATGTTGATGAATTCGGTTGTGCAGCAATTGAACGAGATACCGATGCTGACGGAGTAAACGACCTGATCGACCAATGCGAGGGGACACCTGCTGGATTGCAAGTTAACGCTGCGGGATGCGCCGATTTGGATGGAGATGGAGTGTTTGCAAATGTGGATATTTGTGCCAATAGTCCTACTCGATGGACAATCGATGAGGATGGCTGTGCAATCGTGCAAAAGCCTGTACAATGGACATCAGGAACAACCGTCAATGGTCCTATGGATATCGTACCAACATTCACTGTTCCAACTCTGGATGGTACCTTTACCTTCCAAAACAAGTGGACTGGCACAGATGTTTACCTTTTTATGTTCAAATACACCGATACCAATGGGAACTCAAATTCGGGTACGTGGTCAACAAATCCTGGGACGTTTATTCGAAATTTACCTGACAATACGCACTTGTTCTACGGTTCGTTTGATTCCTCGTACCACAACGATGTCCTCTCTCGAAAAAGCGATGTTGAAGCACGTCTAAATCCCAGTGAAGAAGAGAAATGGGATGGTCGTATTCACTACATTGATATGGATGCTAGCAACATTCAAGGTGGACTTGGTGAGATGATTTCCAACTTCAACAGCCCATTCTTCATGGGTATTGACCGGTTCCAAAGAGCACGAGATACGGGTTCAATCTACGCTTGGGTTTCTCAGACAAATGATCCGTTCCACTACA
>JAKUNY010000140.1 GCA_022451765.1 Candidatus Poseidoniaceae archaeon | reverse complement strand
AAATGCACCACCAAAGTCAACGTCTTCACCTGGTCGGAACGGAGGTATGCCGATGGTGTATGGGGCTGTAGTAGCCGTCAATCTCTCCGTCATTGTTCCACCTCACCATGACTCGGCATTAAGGCATGTTGGTTCATTGGTTTGGGCTGAACCAACACATAAGCTCCGGGCATTTCCTCCGTGTTGTTTTCGTCAAGGGTTTTTCTCGTCAGAAGTCCTGCCTTGTACGAGGACCGAACCAACGGGCCGCTGGCAACGCCTGAGAAGCCCATTTCAATTGCCTTTTGAGCCCAAATATCGTAGAGTTCTGGTTCCGGAAAACGATCGACAGCGAGATGATTTTTTGATGGAGCAAGATATTGACCGATGGTTAACAAATCGACGCCAACTCCTCTGAGCAGTTGCATTGCTTCGAGGATTTCATCGTCCGTTTCACCAACACCGACCATAAGCGATGATTTTGTTAGTATATCGGGGCGCAATCGCTTCGCTTCTCGCAGAATTGAGAGCGATTGCCCAAAGGAAGCTCTTGGATCGCGAACAAT
The DNA here is from genome assembly GCA_022451765.1 of Candidatus Poseidoniaceae archaeon. GTDB lineage: Archaea > Thermoplasmatota > Poseidoniia > Poseidoniales > Poseidoniaceae > MGIIa-L2. Next base: position 3,805 of record JAKUNY010000140.1, on the reverse strand, counting down.
CGGATCGAGGCGAGGAACACATTCGACGTTGTGGGCGAAAACCAGTAAAGGGCTGTCCTCAAGCAGATGCGCCAGGTCATCCAAGTCACCAGCAAGATCTGAGCACAGCAGTTCCAAACTAACCTCTGGACAGCGCTCTGCCACTGCAGCAAGGCATTGTTTGTAGTGGTCTGCTGCGGAATCTTCCAAATCGTCTCTGTTGACAACTGTAATGACTGCGTGTCGTAGGTTCATTGAACCAACGGCATCAGCGAGGTGGCTTGGTTCATCAACATCAAGCGGTGGTGGCGTTTTTCGTGTGCCTACTGCGCAAAAACGACAACCACGCGTGCACTCCTTGCCTGCAATCATGAAGGTTGCATCTCCACTGGACCAACAATCATGGATGTTGGGACATTTTGCTTCTTGACAAACTGTGTGGAGTTGGTTGTCTTTTACTGCATCCATTGTATCGTTGAATACGGCTTGCTGAGCGCCCGATGGGAGTTTTGTTCGAAACCAAGAAGGGAGCCTTTTCTGTGCCGTTCTTTGGCTCGCCATTTTGAGATTTCTTGCCAACTGTCGCCCCCCTTGCATCGACCCACAGGAGCGAACATGAAAAAGGTAAGCAGACAAGCCATTAGGCGTTTTGCAAGGATACGAGCATATATGTGTGAGAATGCGATGGTGATTTCATGTCAGCCAAGGTATGTTTCGTCACAGGAAGTGGCCGTCGTATTGGTGCCTCCATCATTAGGAAATTTGCGAGTGAGGGCTACTCCGTTTTGATCCATGTATCAAACTCTGTTGAGGCGGGTGAATCTCTGAAATCAGAGCTGATCGAAAGTGGCGCTCAGGCCGACCTTCTGCAGGCTGATTTATCGGATGAAAATCAGACCCTAGGGGTGATAGAAGCCATCACCCAGCATCCCTTTGTCAAACAACGGAATGGGCTTGATGTCCTCGTACACAATGCCTCGGTCTATAGCCAAAAACCGATTGAAGATTTATCCATGGAAACCATGCGATTCCTCAATCGACTTCACATCGAAGCGCCGCTTCAGCTATCTCAAGGCCTAATCGATTTGCTTAGCTCCGTAAACGGTTCCATCGTTGCTTTGACAGACACATCAGCTGGAAAGGCTTGGGATCAACTGTCTCATTACACTTCAAGCAAAGCGGGGCTACGACAATTAATGCTCAATCTCGCAGGCGAGTACGCACCAAAAGTTCGTGTGAATTGTGTCGCACCAGGTGCGATTCTATCCGCAGACTGGGAACACGAGCACTTCAGCAAAATCATTCAATCCATTCCACTTAAGAGGTCCGGTGATGTCGAAGACGTTTCCAACGCCGTGTACTTTTTTGCAAACTCACCTTACCTGACAGGACAAGAGTTGTTTGTTGATGGTGGATGGGCTCTCAACTCTTCGTAAGGATTTCATACGGGTTCATTATCCACCAACCATCGAGGTGGCTGAGGTGGTCAAAGGCGCCGGGCTTAAGATCCGGTCCCAGATGGGTTCGAGGGTTCAAATCCCTCCCTCGATACCATTTTCATCGGTGTGGAATCACAGTTGTCTGAACATTTCATGCAAAACCGTTTAACACCTGCTCGCTTGGCATGACTTGAGGGATGTCATGACCACGTCTTCCAGTCGCTTTGTGCATGCGGTTCTGATTACGCTATTTCTTGCGGTACTTCCTTTGAATAACCCCGCAGAGATACTAGAGGAAGAAACCAATGTCCAACCGGTAGGAGGTGTGCTTGAGGATTATGAATTGTACTTAGACGGCGACACTTCACTTACGACGGTCGAACCATCTGGAAGTTATGATGAGACATCTTTGCTTGGTTCTGGTGTTGTGTTTGATACGGATGAATTGATTTCAGACCTTACAATCGAGGGCAAATCATCCGACCAAGTTCGAGTCTTTGCTTACATGAAGTTCGAAAGTTCGAACAATCAATCAACAGCGGATGTCAATTTCAAACTCTATGCAGGTTCTGCGCTCATCGACCAATTTACAGAGACCCTGGAGAATCCATGTGGCGGATTCTTCAGCAGCGGTTGTGCGTGGGTTTCTTACCAAATCAATCTCGATGTCTCTTCCGACGGATACGATGTCGCAAACGGTGAGCAAATTAAAATCGATATTGAAGCCACTGCTGACTGCGAAGGTGGCGGTGGGTTTGGATCATCGTGCGAAGTCACTCTTGCATACGGAGGCGAAGTAGGGAACGGGTACTCGCGAATGGAATTCCGAGCCAACGCACTTGATGGTTCTGAAGTCAAGGTGCACGAGGTTGGCGATGGATGGAGTGAAACCGAGGTAACGGAATGGTCGCCAACGCACCGTTCAGACAAGCGAGAAATGCAATTCACTGTCGATGTGCGAGATGCCTTTGGCCGCGATGATATCGATTCTGTAGAATTGGTTCTTTACACACCCAATGAGGCCTCAGCAGTGTTTGAAAAGGAGTTTGGAAACAACGAACTCAAGCTGGACAACGATGGTTTAGTTGGTAACTTTACATTTACGTACGAATCAGGAATTGAACACGGAGAGTATCCTCTTCGCCTGCTGATAACCGATGTCCAAGGGCACGTTATCGAATATCTTCACCCCGAGGGTATTACTTTCCTTGAGTATGACATATACCTCGATTTTCCGACCAACCAAATCCCGAAATTGTTGGTAGCCCCGGGCCAAACTTCGTCGATTGAATTGTCTGTTCTGCACACTGGTTCCGTAACCTCTGACCTACGGGTTGAGTTGGAATTGCAACAATCCCTTCCGTCTGGCTGGTCCGACCCAAACTGGGACAATCCGGGAGGTTACACGCTGAATGGAGGTGGTTCAACAGCTCGTCCGCTTCTAACCCTCCAAGCACCAGAAGATCTCAGTTCACTTTCCAATTCCTACCAGATTGTGGTTGAAGCCTATGCTTACTCTACCACAGGTGCTGACAGCGGTTCACAAGTTCGATTGGTTTCTTTGGCAATTGACGTTGAAAAGGTGAATCAATTTGGACCCCCGCAAATCGATGTTTACGAAGACGTTGAACAACAAAAACAGATTTTCGCCTCGGATCGTCCAGACTTGTACAATGAAAATCTCTCCCACTACATCGATTACGACAAAGTAGGAGATTTTTATCTCAGCATCAGCAACGTTGGTTTTGACGACGACAGCTATCGAATTCGGATTCAGGAAATCCCGGTCGCATGGAGTTTGAAATTCCTCATCAACGGAACTGGGACCGAACTTACAGAACAGGGTATTGATTCGTTAACGCCGGTGATCGAACAAGGCGAAAAGTTGGTCCTCAAGGTTGAGGTCTATCCACCATTTGAGCGCGATGCAGTCGACATTGGATTAATTCGTTTGAGCGTCACCTCCGACAACAGCGTTGAGGAAGTCCTCTCGACGCCTGTCTCTTGGACTGTTCACCGTACGTTTGGAATTGTTGGAGAGGTTATTTCCGACTCTGACGGAGGTACCCTAGGACAAATCGGTCCTGTTTCTCCAGGTTCGACAGTAACTTACAACGTACGAATTACCGATTCCTCAGACGATGCTGGAACAACAAATTGGGTCATCAAAAATCCTGCTGCTTTGCAACGGAACATCGATAACGACCCGGGTTATGCAACTTGGCTCTACGAAATTACCGATATTGAAGGAAACATTGCATTGGTTGCGCCTTTGACGGGTGGTCAATATTTCGATATCGAAGTTCAGGTCACCATCCGTCAGCAAGTTGAAGCGGGACTGCATGTCGTTTACCTTCAGGTTGCGGAAGAATCCGATGGTGAAGAAG
>JAKUNY010000014.1 GCA_022451765.1 Candidatus Poseidoniaceae archaeon | reverse complement strand
GCGAACATCCCATCCATTTACGAACAGCATCGCCATCATCGCTCAGTTTTGCGTTATCAGCTCCAAACAAATCTGTAATGGGTGATTGTGCGATGGTCAACCAAGGTTTTCGTTCGGCTTTGCTCGCCATTAAGAGAGCCAAATGCGCTCCAGCAGTGTGCCGCATAACCATGCTCCGAGTGATGGCGATGCCCGGCAACAAGGCCAACTGGCCCCAAGCACGGAGAACGTCGGAGAGCGTATCCATCCAAACTCCTTCATCACCGTCTTCCCATCTGCGAAATTCGATGTTCCAACTCGCTACGCCTGCATCGCTCAATGCGTTAGCGATGGGTTGCATCAGGTCGGATGTGTATTCTGTTTTCCAAAATCCTCCATGGATCAACATGATGCATGGAACGCCATGGTCGTTTTGGAAAGGCGATGGTTCATCTGGCATATGCAGGTCTGCATACTGCCAAGGTTCCGCTCCCCATTGCATTCGATCGATGGGCATGGTAGCCAACTCATGGCGTTACACGGTGGCGGTCACGGGGGAACAAGACGGTTTCACGAACGTTTCGTGACCCCGTCAAGACCATGAGGAGGCGTGCTACTCCAAGCCCCCATCCAGCGTGGGGAGGTGCTCCAAAACGGAAACCGTCAGTGTAGAATGAAAATTCCTCTGGGTTGAGTCCCTTGCTGCGAAGATTTTCTTCCAAGATATCGACATTATGTTCACGCTGTCCACCGCTCGTCATTTCGTCTCGACCATAATTGAGGTCGAACCCACGACTGAGTTGCTCACCAGTCACGCCGTTCTCACCGGGCACGTGGTGGATGTAGAACGGTTTCATCTCCATCGGCCACCGAGGTAGGAAGTGGAATCCAGGATACTTCGCAGCGATGATGTCACAGTGTGAGGAATCAATATCATCACCCCATTGAATTTCTTCTCCAGCGTCTTGAATCATTTGAATTGCTTCACAGTAATCGATGCGTGGAAACGGCAGGCTTGGCACGTCGACAGCAATGGGTTCCAGTTGCTGAGATTTTCGGTATTCGTTGACCGTATCGATGTGTTCCTGATCGTTTTCTGCAACACACTTCCAGATGTGATGAATCATCCGTTCTTGTACGCCCATGACATCCTCATCGGTCATCCAAGCCGCTTCGATATCAAAAGAAATGAATTCATTCAAATGACGGTAAGTGTCGTGATTTTCAGCACGGAATGCTGGGCCGATTTCAAACACACGTTCCATTCCCCCAAGAACTGCGAGTTGCTTGTACAATTGTGGGCTTTGGGAAAGAAAAGCAGGGGTGTCAAAGTACATCATTGGGAAGAGATTGGTGCCTCCTTCCGATGCGGAGGCGATGATTTTCGGTGTGTTAATTTCTTTGAAGCCCTCAGAAATGAGATGCTCTCGTCCGTATTGGAGGACACGCGCTCGGAGCGTGAACATAGCGTTGACGTGCGCTCGACGAAGGTCGAGAAATCGATTATCTAATCGTGTGTCAAGACCGATGGACACAGTATCTGTAATGCCCAACGGTAGTGGAACATTTGCTCGTGTGAGAACCTCTACGCCGTTGGCAACAACCTCGTAAGCAGGCGGGGGAGGTGTCTCGCCTTCCTTGAGTTTCGGAGGTCGCTTTTGTGCAACAATGCCAGTAAATTGCAAGGTTGATTCTCGGGTCATTCGCTGCACAACATCAAGGCTTTCCTCTCCAATCGCATCGCCTTTGAGGAAGACTTGGAGTTTACCTGTTCCGTCTCGGAGATCTACAAAACAGATGGCTCCTTTTCCGCGATTTGCTTCCATGAAGCCACAAACGGTAACTTCCTTCCCAACAAGGTCTGCACCTCTTTCCTGAATTTCGCCCAAAGTATGCGTTCGATATGCCGTAGGATGCCAGTCAGCCATGTCAATTCCTGCGTGATGTTCCTAAAATAGCAATCGCCAAAACCAACACCTAATGGAAACCAAACCTTTGATAATGTGAATTCGGGGGAAGATGGTATGTCAACCCGGATGTTCAGTTCCGAATCGGTAACGTCTGGACATCCCGACAAGGTTTGTGATGCCATCTCCGATGCCATCGTTGATGCCTGTTTGGCGATTGACCAAAACGCTCGTGTTGCAGTCGAAACCTGCATCAAAGGTATGCGTGAAAAGAGTGTTATCGTCCTCGCCGGTGAAGTATCCCTCGAGGGAGATGCTCCAGATTATGTAACAATTGCTCGCAAAGCTGCCGCTGAAATCGGATACACCTCACACGACATTGGCATGGATGCAACAGATCCATCCCTCTGCGATGTTTTGGTCTATGTAACAACGCAATCTACATTCATCAACCAAGGTGTTGATCGAGACAACATCGAATCCCAAGGTGCGGGAGATCAAGGTTTGATGTTTGGGTATGCGTGTGATGAGACAGAAGCATACAAGGAGCTCAAAGGGCGATATTTCCCACTCCCTGCAGCCCTATCACAACGTCTTTCTCGCCGACTTAGAATTGTCCGTGAGGAAGACATCCTTCCATGGGCTCGGCCGGATGGCAAAACCCAGGTGACTGTAGCCTACAACGAAGATGGCTCCGTTCTAGGTGTCGATACCGTTGTTCTTGCAATCCAGCACGACAAGCATCTCAAAGACCGGTTTCATGGCTCAATTGAGGAAGAACAAGCATACGTTCGTCAATCCATAGTTGAACACGTTATTGAAAAGACCATTCCTCAAGAATTACTCTTACCTGGATACAAACTCATCGTCAACGGCACTGGACGCTCTGCAGACCCAGGTGGGCCATACGCTGATGCTGGCTTGACCGGCCGAAAAATCATTGTCGATACCTACGGGGGTATGGGTCGACACGGCGGAGGCGCCTTCAGCGGGAAGGATCCATCCAAAGTCGATCGTAGTGCTGCCTATGCTGCTCGTTGGGCAGCCAAACACGTTGTTGCAGCGGGGTTAGCCACAAAATTTGAGATTCAACTAGCGTATGTTATTGGTGTTGCAGAGCCTGTGAGTTTGATGGTTGATTCCTTTGGTACTGGAGTTATTTCAGACGAAGCATTGGCAAAACGCGGCGCAGCAACCTTCGATTTCGGCCGAGCTGCGATTGCCCGAGTCCTTGACCTTCTCCGTCCAATCTACAAAGAAACTTCTTCCGGCGGTCATTTTGGAAGAGTTCCGACCGTTGAGGGTTATTTCCCTTGGGAGCGCATTGAACCGGCTCGTGTTGAAAAACTCCTTCAATCATAAAGTTTCAACCCTTGAAGCCGATTCGCTCAAGTGCTAACAACACCTCGCAGGCATTGGTCCCATGTCGAAACTCCCCATTCGTGCGTTCGTGTTGGTCGGAATGATGCTGCTCGCGAGTGCATCCCCCCTCGCTCAAATTACGAAAGCAGACCCACAGATTGAACTTCAGGTTGACATGAACCACATGATTCTCACTCCAGGAGAATCAATGAACTTGACATTAACCATCGAGAACAATGGTTCTTCAATCGAAGACTATGATGTTGAAACAACAACTGCGGGGCTCTCCTCGTTGTGGACCGCAACGCCAACTTCCAGTTCCATAGCAAACGTGTTGCCAACCTACAATACCTCTACAACCATCGTCGTTCAACTTGCTGAATCTGCTACTCCCAGCGACAATGGTATGTTCACAATCGTTGTCAACGAAAGCGATGGAAGCGCATCTTCATCCATCGATGTGTACGTCAGTGTCGCTGTAGTTTACAATCCGCATTTGGATGCTACAGGAGTCGGAGACCAAGGATTGTTGTCCATACAGCCAGGGCAATCCGTGGATTTATCCATCCCGGTGAGCAACCACGGCTCGGTTATGGACTCATATCTTCTCAGCGTTGGCGAGGAGCCTGACCTTGCGGGCTGGTGGGCAAACTACTCGTCCAGTGGCTCAGCAAACACAACCAACCCTCCACCCTCTTGGTCTGCATCGGTGAGCGATGTTCTCACATTTGGAAACTCTTACACTTCAGCAAACAGTCTCTCCTCGATGCTGGAGGAACTTCTTCGGAGTGCAGACAGCCCGAGCAATACCTCGGATTTCACAACTGGAGGTTGGAAAATATCAGACCATTGGGATGATGTCAACACATCAGGAAGCGCCCAAAATCTCTCACTCGCCACCGGTGTGTGGGATACGGTTATTGTCCAAGATCAATCCCAAGTACCAGGCTTTTACCGGACAAACGCAGACTGGCTCGCCAGCAAAAATGGAAGCATCAATCTCGCAGATAGAATCGACAGTGAAGGGGCTGCAATGATGCTGATGATGACATGGGGTCGAAGAGACGGCGATGCTCTCAATCCTACACTCTACCCGAATTACACCGTCATGCAGGATCGACTTGAGGAGGGCTACATCGATTATCGTGACAATGTCTCACTTTCTACTTCAGCCGAGATTTACATCGCACCGGTTGGACTTGCGTTTAAGCACGTCCATGATTCCATTGCAGCATCAGGTGGTAACCCGTTGTCACCAACATCGACCTTTTACGGTCTCTACGACACAGATGGTAGCCATCCCTCAACTTCAGGTTCGTACCTCGCAGCGTGCGTGTTGTTTGCAGCATTAACCGGTGACTCTCCGGTCGGTCTTACGGACAATACGACCATGGATGCAACGCTTCGTTTGACCTTGCAACAAGCTGCGGCAGAGGTCGTTTTCAACGGGACGTCTACATACAGCTATCCTTGGGAATCCTCAGGAACAATCCAGCCGATGAGTCAACACTCCAGTTTCCCGGCTGGCTGGGAGGTGCGTTGGTTGGACGACCAAATCGAAAATCTCACTGCAAACGGTCAAGAAACAGCCACCCTGCGAATATCCATCCCTTCGGATGCGAACCCAGGAGCAACCGGAGTGCGTCTGTATGCTGGATCGCTGTTTGGCAATCTCACCACTTCCACGCTGATGGTGGTCGACGTCCAAGCAACTTACGATTTGCAAGTGGATTTCCTCAGGGCAGGCGACGATTTCCTGCCAGGACAACAAACAAACTCATCGGTCCGTCTGACCAACATTGGGACGACATCAGCCTCCTACGATTATGCTCTGTCGGTTCTGTCAGGTCCTTGCACTGCTGCACTGTTGTCCTACACATCGACAATCGATGTCGACGTTTCACAGGACCTTCCTTTCCAAGTTGATGTCGGTACGACTGCAAGTGTCGGGGATGTGTGTGCACTCCGCCTCACCTCGACGCTTGCTTCGGACAGCAGCGTTTCCTTCGTCCGAGATTTCTCGTTTGAGGTCGACCGAGAAATCACCTTTGTCCTTCAAGGCCCGAATGGGCCAACTGTGCTGGATCCATTAACCGAAACAATGCTGGAGGTTCGTGTGTACAATACTGGAACCGAAACCGAGACCTTCTCTTTGCAAATTAACAGCAACTCCTCGTCTCCGATTTCACTTGTTCTCGATAGCTCTTCCTCGGTTTCTGTTGAGGCAGGTGCGTCCGGAATGTGGACATTGAAGGCAACCGCAGCAGAAGGTTCACTCGGTCTTTACGACCGACTTGTTGTGGTAACGCATGATTCGTTGATTGGTCAAAATCTCAGTCTTGAATTTGATGTTCAACCTCGCTCAGACCTGACACTGCAAGGTCCACTTGACGGTCGGATTGTCGTTCAATCCGGAGAATCATCCTCTGTGTCAATCTCCATCGAAAACGTAGGAACATCGGACCTTCTTCTCGATACATTCACGATTGCTGGCTTACCTGGAGGTGTGGATGCAGTGCTTCCAGATGTTGATGAGTTCCTTCTTGAAGCAGGAGCAACACACAACGTCTCACTCAACGTGAGTGCATCTGCTGCTACAAGCGCCCGAACGGACACATTAACCCTTCAATTGTTCTCAGATGGCGCTGTTGCTGTTCTTGACGTGGAACTGCAAGTGGTAGACCGCACACTTGCTCAGCTCAGTCCGAATAAAAATCAGATTATATCGGGGCCATCTGCAGCGACCAACGTCACCGTTGAAGTTACAAACATAGGGACGTTGCAGGATACCTTCCTTCTTTCCATTGGTGCTGGTGAGACCTCGAATTATTTCGAAATCTCACTTTCTAAGACATCCGTCAACCTCGGTATCGGACAATCCGAAACCGTGATCCTCAGCGTTCGTGAGACATCGGTTGGCGCCAATGAAAATGGCTTGCCAATCAACATCGTTGCTACTTCAACACTCGACCCATCTTCCACGGATGTTGCCCTGTTAACCCTCATTCCAATGACAGCAGGATCTGATTTGGAAATCTTCCCAGATGACGCCACGACGCAAGCATCCGGTTCCATCTCAGGCATGCTGAAGGTAAGGAACACTGGAAACAGTGTGGATGTCTTTACCCTCTCATCAGTTGGCCTTGATTGTGACATTCAATCCTCAGTGCTTCTCGAACCTGGACAAACGTCGGACGAACTCCCTTGGAGTTGTGAAATACCATCGGATGCGCTTGCAGGGACCAATGCCTTTAGCTTCAGGTCCTCATCAAATGCTCGTTCGAATGCAGTTCAAAACGAAGTCGTGATTTACACAATCGATGCGACATGGGACGCAAATTCCGTTGTTTCGATTAGCGTTGATAGTAACGAAATATCCATTCCGTACCTAGGAGGCTCATCAACAACGGTGACAGTATCGAACCTCGCAAACATTGGTATTTCAGGTCGGCTTACATTGGTTGCTGTTGGTGATGGCGTTTTCAATATAAGGATCAACAACCCATTGGGGGAAAATACCGATGCGTTCACGCTTGAGCCTGGTGCCTCAGAAATCTTCGTCGTAAGGTTCGATGCCTTGACGGGGGACGAGACAGTAGCTGAGTTGCGGGTACGCGCTCTGGTTCAAGTCGACGGAGGCAGTGCTAATGCCGAATCCGACCTTATCGTCATAAGTGTTGAAGGAGAACCTCAAGCACCCCAAGGCGTAACGCTGCTCGGTGTTGAACTAGGGAAGCAGAGGACACTTCAAACAATGGCGGCGGGTTATGTTTTGTTTGCCATAGCACTGGTGGTTCTTCGTCTACGAAAGCCGATAAAACCGAGTGCAGAGGGCGATGAAGAATCGGAAGAAGATGAGGAAGAAACCAAGGAGTATGCCTTAGGTCCGAACGAATGTCGAATGGATACGAATCGTCGTATCACTTGCCCCTCTTGCGGGGCTCGACTGGCAGTTCCGGGAGGAAACGAACCACCGTTCCGATTCACCTGCCCGTCATGTGATTCGAGCATACGTGTTGTGGAGTATGGTTCTTCACCCAAGTTCTGATCAATTCTTCCGTTGAGCAATCAGTAAGAAGGCTGTATGGCCGAAAGGCCCGTTGACTGGACGAACTCCACCCTTGCTTGCCTTCCCCCATTCACGTTCGATGATTTCACCTGCCCATTCAACCTCAAGTCCAGACGCTTCACAAGCAACCCATGCTTGTTCAAGTTGGCTAGAGACGGGGCAATAGCACGAAAGTCGACCGCCAATCTTGAGAAGATGTGCCACAGATTCAATTGCAGAAGTATGTTCGGGGAGATCGAGCAAAATTGCATCGATGTTTGCAGAAATTCTTCGTATTTCCTCTACGTTGGATTCAATTCGTCCGTGAACGTGCGAATGCATCGGGAATTCCGACAGGGTTTGTGCGAGCGTTTGCAGGTTCTCAAGCCCAACTTCTGAGTGTTCTTCCCTTGGTTCAACAGTGATGAGATGGCCGGATGTTCCGAGAACTCTGGAAAGGTGCATGGATTGACCCCCAGAGCCCAATCCGGCTTCAAGAACAACATCTCCTGGGCCGATTCCAAGACGGGTGATAAGAACCCCTGCATCCTTTGAACCAATTGTTTGGGCTCTTCTTTTCATTCCCTGAATCAACTCAGGCAACCGAGGAGGGAGATGCCTGAAAATTTTTGAGCCAATTTGGACCTCTTGTCCGAATTTAACATCGTTCATGGTGGTTTTTGGATTGAAGACGCCGATGCCCTTAATCTTCACACTCTCATCGACCAACGTGATGATGTGGACACGGCCGTTTTCTTCGACCAGTGCTGTGATTGTGGCGTCTGCCATGTTCTCCCGATGTCGTCTTCATCATCAGGCTTTTCCAAGAAATTATGGGCGGATGTAAATAAAACCCCAAAGACCTGAACAGACTACCATTATATATCTCGTAGTACAGGAAATAACATGCAAATCACTGCGCGCAGCATGGCTCTTACGATTGTTCTCCTCTTTGTCGGAAGTTTGATGGCCGGATTCACCACAGATTACAACGGTATCGAACAAGAGAATTTAGAAGAGGAAATCGTTGTTCAGTACCCCTCTCAAGCAACGAGCCCCGGACACGTTGTCTTCGGACAGTACATCTCCTCGGACAACTGTGGGCATTGCTCAAAACAGGGAGGTGGCTCAGATGCGCACCACTCCATTAAGCAAAATCACCCCGATGAGTACGTCTACGTGACATACATGTCTCGATCTTTCGGTGATACCGATACTGCTGCTGCCGGTAACGTTGCGCCGTACAACTGGCCATGGACAGCAAGCGGAGCGCCAGATGCCTACTTTGGAGACCGAACCGACCAGCGTCAGAGCGGTGCAAACGCTGCCTACACTACCTACGATCAAATTTTCTCGAGCGGTGGCGGAATGCACAGTTCAGTCAATGACTACGGTATGACAGCATCGATCAGTCAATCAGGTACAAATTACAACATTGACATTACCTACAAGTACACGGGCGCTGGAAATGCTGCAGGCAATATGAAACTTTACGCAGCTCTCGTCGACAAAGACTGCACAGGTTATTCCTACTCGTCAGGAATTCCGCACGGCTACAACTGCTGGATGGCTTGGTTGACAAGCGGCGATACGTACAAATCGAAGAACTCAGGTTCTGGTAGTTCCTTTGTCAGTGTTTCTCCTACAGCAACCTCACAATCCGTCTCATGGACAAGTGTTCCAGCAGCTGTCGTTCCAGGCGGCCTAAGCAAAGCAATTGTTGTTGGCGTGCTCATGGCCGGCAACACAGTTTCGGTCGGTGGCTCCAGCCCTCACGTCTACCACGCCATTGACTCCACCATGGGTCCAAAGATGGATCTCTCGATTCCAAGCTTCACAGCCTCGACTCCGGCAGGTGCATCCTACGTTCGTGGCGACATTGTAACCCTCGATGCGACCGTTGCAAACACAGGAGATCTCGACTACAACAGCGGCGGGTCGGTCGACTTCTATTACGTCATCAACGGAAACAAGAACTACATTGGTCAAGGCACCCAAATCAACACACTCACAACAAGCGGTGCGACACAGACCATGGCTGCCCAAGCCTCCTTTGATACGAGCGTTCTTCCTTCAAACGGATGGAAGACCGTCTTCGGCGTCGAACTTTCAACCAGTGGAGAAAGCGTTACCTCCAACAACCTGGCAACCACAGAACTCGACCATGACCGCCCTCCAACGTCCAAGACGCCTCAAGTAATCGGAACTTCCGAAGTGAGCCGCGGCCAGTACTTTACCGTCTTAGCCAAGGGTGATGCCGACGACAATGTCGACACCATTGATACCCTCACATTCGATGTTGAAATTTCAAAAACTGGAATGGGTCAATGGACGGGTGCCGTCGTCACCGGTGGTGACAACATCTTGTACGCTGGTTCCGCAAACGAAGGTCGTGAATACTCCGTTCTACCAACCATGGACATGCCTGCTGGTCTGTATGACGTACGCTCTCGAACCGTGGATGCTCGAGGCCAAACCTCAGGGTGGTCAATGGCTACGGGAGTGTTCGACTTGATGAATGCACCACCATCGATTGTTCCAAATCAGGTAAGCCCCGTTCAATGCGACATCTCGACCAAGGTCGACATGACAGGCATCATTTCAGACCCAGAAACCCCGCTTTCCGGTTTGACCATCACCAGCAATGACGCAGCGTTCATCGGATGGCACCCGACAACAACCGAGGTTGAAGTTCTGTTCGCATGGAGTCCCACCCAAGGATGTCCTCTCGGACAACAAGGAATTGATATTTTCATGGACGATGGTGGTGATTACACATCACAGGGACAGCTTCCTTACGGCACACTGCAATTCAACGTCCTAGAGAACGGACAACCACGATGGCAAGCCCTGCCAACGCAAGTCATCGATGAAGGCAACATGGGTACGCTCAGTTTGCTCCCGTTCTTGTCCGATACCGATGACGAAGGCAATCCCGCTCCTGCATCCGCTTTGTCCTTGGAGATCATCGCAACATCCAACAGCGATGTCTTTGATGTCTACCTTGATTTGACAAACATCGTTTTCGAAACAATTGACGATGATGTCAACGGAGAGGTGACCGTTACCATTCGTGCAAGTGATGGTGAACAGTTCTCTGACCAGAGCCTTCTGGCCAAGGTCAAGCCAATCAATGATGCACCACGACTTGATTTGACGGGTCTTGAGGAAACCACTCTCAAACTCGGTACCCAACGTGTCATCAACCTCATGGCTTTGCTCACCGACGTTGACAATCCTGCGAATGAAGCCTTCATCACAGTATCATCGGATGAACAAGGTGCGGCAAAGTACAACCCAATCGATGGTACCATGACGCTGAACTTCCAGACTTCCGGCCTCCACACGGTCACCATAAACACCATCGATCGATACGACAGCAACACTTACACGATCACGGTTGATGTATTCGACTCTTATCCGTTGTACGTTGTAAAGACGGACGACGGAAGTGGACATATCTACGTCGAAATGGACAACACTTACATCGACCAAATACCAATAGCAAACATCTTCCTCACCGATGAGGCACCGACCTTTGCGGTTATCGAAACCACGTGGAACATATGCAATGAAGAAACCGGTACGTGCGATGGCTTGTACGAGGAAGATCTTGACATCACACGTTCAATGGTTGGATGGACGACCGAATTGAACATCCCTTCCATCTTCATGCCAGACCAGTACGCTCGTCCATCGGGATCAACCTACAAGGACTACTACCAACTATCGGTCAGGGCTGTTGATACCAACGGCGACGATTACAAGACCATTGCAAGTCTAAAGTGGGACATCCTCGAAGAATTGCCAGCTCCTGCTGACATGGACGATGAGATGTTTACAGAATACATCGACCGTTTGGCTGAAGAAATCGAAACACTCGAAACAAATTCTGCTGATGCCATCAATGATGCATACAAAGAAGAGGTTGCTGAGATTCTTGCTGAGAAGCGTGCGCAATTATCGACGGCGTGTGAGGACCCTCGCGCAGACTGTCCGACAGAACAAGTCCAATCTGGATCATCATCTGAAGACGAAACAGGTGACGCAAATTGGATGCTCATTATCGGAATTGTTGTCGGTGTACTCTTTGTTGCCCTCGCCATTGGTCTGATGATGCGACGTGGTGGAGATAACGATGTTTTCCAAACCCAAGCGGCATGGAATCAGGATACACTTCCCATACATGATTCGGTTGCAAACTCGATGTACGGCGGGGCTGCACCACTTTTCCAACAACAGATGCCTCAACCAATTGCGGCTCCTGCTCCTCAACCTGTTGCGGCTCCAGTTCCGCAGCCTGTAATCGCTGGACCGCCGTTGCCACCCGGTGGTTTGCCTGCTGGATGGTCCATGGAGCAATGGCAATATTACGGTCAGCAATACCTGGACCAGATGCAACAGTGAATTCTCAATAACCCGTGGGCTATGATAAAGTCCTAAAGGGGAGGAGAGCGAGGAAACAATATGTCAGACGACGAAGCCATGGAAGAAGTCATCTCCGAAGATGACTCTGAAATGGTCACGGTATGGGCTCCTGAGCCTTCGAATGACAGTGATGAACTCCTATCATCGAGCATCGATAACTGGATTGAGGAAGTCAAATTCGAAACAACCGAAGATGTACCCATCCCTGATCGACTCGTAGACCAAGTCATTGGACAAGAAGCAGGATCGATTGTAATCCGTAAGGCGGCCGAGCAGCGTCGTCACATGCTGATGATCGGTGACCCAGGAACAGGTAAATCGATGCTGGCACGGTCAATGACCGATTTGTTGCCACAAGATGCCCTCGAAGATGTCCTCGTTTATCCAAACGAGGATGACGAAAACGAACCCCGTGTCCGTTCCGTACCTGCCGGTCGTGCTGATCGCATTGTACGTATCCAAAAAGAGGCCATTCGAGAGCAAAAAGAAAAGGCCCAGCGCATGCTATTGATCGGTTTCGGCGCAGTTGCCTTCTTGCTTGTTATTGTTGCAATTCCTAGCGGGGACATACTCACTCTCTTGTTTGGTATGTTTCTCTTAATGTTTGGATACATGTTCATTCGCAGCCGACTAGGTTCGGGTGACGAAGGCCGCATTCCGAAAGTACTGGTCAAGCACGAACTCGATGAACGCCCACCGTTTGTAGACGCAACAGCTACTCTTTCCGGTTCGCTCCTCGGAGATGTACGCCACGATCCATTCCAATCCGGTGGTATGGAAACGCCAGCCCACGATCGTGTCGAACCCGGAGCAATCCACAGAGCAAACAAAGGTGTTCTTTACATCGATGAAATCAACCTCCTCCGTCTTGAAGAACAGCAGGCCTTGCTCACTGCAATGCAGGAACGTGCTTTTCCAATTTCAGGCCGCTCTGAACGTTCATCAGGTGCGTTGACCAAAACAGAACCGGTTCCTTGTGCCTTTATTCTCAGCGCTGCGGGCAATCTGGATGCCATTCAAGGCATGCACCCAGCGCTTCGAAGTCGTATACGAGGATACGGCTACGAGGTCTACGTGAACTCAGAGATGCCTGATACCAACCGTAACAGGAAGCGTCTGATTCGATTCATTGCACAAGAGGTTCGGCGCGACATGGGGTCAACCAGAGAGATTCCACACTTCGATAAATCGGGTGTATCCTTGATCCTTCGAGAAGCCCAGCGCAGAGCAGGTCGCCGTGGAAAACTCTCCCTACGACTCCGTGAACTTGGCGGTCTCGTTCGAATTGCGGGAGACCTCGCTGCTGAAGATGGCGCTCCGTTCGTCACGGATGCTCACGTCCTCGCCGCACCATCGATCGCCAAGCCATTGGAGCAGCAGGTTGCTGACCGAATGATTGAGCGAAGGCTTGACTATGCTCTTATTGTTAACTCAGGAGACAGGGTTGGTCGGGTCAATGGTCTTGCTGTTCTTGGAGCAAATTCAGGTCTATCGGACTTTTCTGGAATTATGCTCCCTGTTGAAGCCCTCGTTACTCCTTCGCAAGGTGGTGGCGGAAAGATACACGCAACAGGTGGTCTTAGCGACTTGGCGAAAGAAAGCGTTACGAATGTTAGCGCTGTCATCAAGAAACTCACTGGGAAAGATGTCTCAGACTACGAGATCCATATTCAATTCGTCGATACACACGGTGTTGACGGGGACTTAGCGTCAATCACAATCGCAACCGCCATCATTTCCGCATTGGAAAACATCCCAATCCGACAAGACCTCGCAATGACGGGTTCTCTTTCGGTTCGTGGTGAAGTTCTTCCAATCGGTGGCGTCACAGCGAAAATAGAAGCTGCTGCCCGCTCAGGCGTCAAGACCGTCATTATACCTCGTTCAAACATGCAGGATGTTTTGCTCGACGAACAATTTGAGGGCCGCGTTGAAGTCATCGCTGTAGATACACTCGACGAAGTCATGCAGCATGCGCTCATCACGCACGATCAAAAGCAGAGCCTCGTAGAACGCCTCGGTTCTGTTATTGACCGTTTGACCCCCGATTTATCAGGACCGACAACGTCGATTTGAACCACAGTGTGAAGCATGACTTCAAAGAGTGGATGTCCTCCAGTGGTTTATGGATGAAAAGGCAGTTCCATCTTCTGGGATGGATGCTGGAAAAGGGGCCTTGCTCATCCTCTTTCTCGTCACCATGATCGATATGATTGGATTTGGAATTGTTATTCCGTTCCTCACATATCTCGTTGAAGATTTGGCTACCAAGCAGGACATCAGTGAAATTGGTCTTTGGGTCGGTTTGCTTATGACCTCCTACTCTGCAGCCCAGTTTCTCTTTTCCCCAATATGGGGGAGTTTAAGCGATCGTATTGGAAGACGACCTGTGCTCATGATTGGACTTGTAGGAAATACGGTTTTCTTCACGGTTTTTGGTCTTGCCAATACATTGTTGATGGCTCTCGCAGCCCGTTTTATGGCCGGTGTGTTCAATGGGAACATTGCTGTTGCTCGGGCATACATTGGTGATGTCAGTACTCCAAAGCAGCTTGCATCTCGCATGGGGCTCATCGGTGCAGCATTTGGCCTAGGATTTACCGTTGGGCCGTTCCTCGGTGGAGAACTTTCGTCTCCTGCTGAACGCTGGGGTGTCTTTGCCGATACCATCTTTGAAACAAACCCCTATCTCCTTCCATGCATATTGGCCAGTGTTCTCTCAATATTCTCGCTTCTCCTAGCATTCAAGTATCTACCTGAATCACTTCATCCGGAGTCAAGAACAAAGCGTCCTGAGCAATCATGGGGTGACACGATGAGACGAACCGGTGCAAATGTAAAGCGCATGCTTGCCACAAAGAACATTGGTTCGCTCATGTGGGTTACATTCCTGTACATGTTCGGATTTACAGTGATGCATGCCGTCTTCATTCTATTCACTCAAATGGAACCAAGTCAAGGTGGATTAGGATTTAGTGAAGCACAAAACGGACGAATATTTGCACTCATTGGAATACTCGGGATTGTGACCCAAGGTGGCCTTATCGGACCTCTTACTCGAAAATATGGTTCGCTCTTCATCCTTCGATTTGGTTCAGTTCTTTCAGGAATTGGCCTGGTCCTTATCCCCTACTCGAGTCTTGACTTTGTGTGGGCTTGGATGATTCTAATCACAGGCTGTATTGCCATTGGAAATGGATTGTTCCAACCCTCTTCGTGCACAGTCCTCACTTCGTTGGCTCGACAGGAAGACTACGAATTGGGCGCAGTGATGGGTTCGCAAGAATCTCTTTCATCTTTCGCACGTATTCTCGGACCATTAACAGGAGGATATGTCTGGACCATCACGGTCGATCGAAACGGCTTTTTCGACTATCATACTGCCTTCCATATCTGCGGTTTATTGATGATGCTCGCATTCCTCCTCTCATTCAAGGTTGAGTCCAGAGAGGCAGAGAATGTTCCACAATAAATTCAAACGTGGAGGCGAAGAGAGGTCTGTATGGTCGGGGGAGGGTCTGTGTTTGACAACGAGACCTTTCACAGGCGATTGGGAGCACTTGCGTTTGCAGCGATTCTCTTGACACTCCTTACAATTTGGATGATTGAGCTAAAAGGCATCTTCCAACCATTTTTTATCGCACTTGGCATTTATTTTGTCCTTAAACCAGGTTCTGATTATCTTTCGAAAAACGGATTTCCGATTGGGCTTTCGTATCTCACAATGCTGCTCTCGACCTTCCTCGTGATCATAGCGTCAGGGTATCTCGCATTTGATCAGGTCAGTGAGCTTGCAGATGACGAAGAACAAATCAAAAAGTACAATGATAAATTGGACAAACGATGGGATCAAATCAAAGCCACTCCTGTCATCGGTTCCTCGATTACAGAATCGCTGACTTCATCCAACGGGACTTTCACAGAGGATTTGGCTGAGAGGGGGCTCCTGTCCGACGATTCCGGTATTGCAGATCTTGCCGGAGGTGTTGTTTCGAGTGTTGGTGGGCTTCTCGCAATGGGTCTTACTGTGACATTTTTCCTCATCTTCATTATTTTTGAAGCGAGCTTCTTACCCGGACGAATTGAACGTGCTTGGCCAGGCGGTGTCTCTGGACGGGTCCAAGACATGCAAATTCAAATTCAAGAGAGCATCAACACTTACGTCCTTGTCAAAACGGGTGTTGGTTTAGGTACTGCTGGAATTGCAGGGATTATCCTGTTTGCGTTTGGAATTGACCTCTGGTTTACATGGGCACTTCTGACGTTTATTCTGAACTATGTCCCATACATCGGTTCTCTGATTGCAACGATACCTCCTTTGATTCTTGGATTTGTTACGCTCCCGCCCGTTGCGTGGTTTGTGCTGTTGATTCTCTTGGTTTCGAACCAACAACTCTGGGGCAGCATCATCGAGACCAAATGGGCTGGCAGGGCGCTGGATATTTCCCCTGTATTGCTTCTTTTGACAACAGCTTATTCCTACTGGGTCTGGGGAATCCTCGGGATGGTTCTGGTTGTACCGTTTACGGTTATCTTCAAGATCATTCTTGAGAACATCGAACCTACTCGTCCAATCGCTATCCTACTTGCAGAGCGTGCGCCATCGATTGACGAGGCTTGGAGAGATGCAATGAAGGATGGAAGAATCAGCAGTCATGAAAGCCGTTCATTGGAAGATCTCCAACGGATTCTTGGCTTAAGTGATCGAGAAATGGCCAAGACTGCAGCCAAACATGCAATTGAGCGCTCTCTGAAGCGAAACAGAATGACGCAAGAACAGTATACATACATCAAAGATGCAGCATTGTTGTACGATGATGATTCGTATTTCTTGCAACTCAACAACATCGATATCGAATCTGGTCGACTCAAGAAATCCAACAGAGTTGTGCTTCAATCGATGTTCGACCTTCTCGATGAAGAAGAATAATCACAAAATGTCAGTCAGAATTTTTTCAAGTTCAGTATTGATCATTAGAATAAGTGTGCCAAATTCAGGCGGAATGTTCGGGTCCTCGTAGAGTTCCTCCAACTTTGATTGCGACATAGCAATGCGAACATCGAGTTTCTTAGCTTTGTTCAACAACCAATTTTGACAGGTCTCTTTCGCTTGCCTGCGTATGTTTCGTGGTACCTTCGGGTCATCAATCTGATTGATTACGGTAGCAACTTGCTCTAGCCTTGTTTCGACGTCCATCACCACAACTCCTTAGATTCCGCAATAAGAATGCCTTGTCGTGGGCCGTCTTTAAGGTCATTGGCGACATGGACCCAATAATGGATTTCGATTCTGACCTGATTCTCGGGTGGGCTCGAATGGGCGTCCTCACACTCTGCATGGCTTGGGCCGCTTGGTTTGATCACAAGGAGCGTAAAGTCTCCAACGAGCATTGGATGGTTTGGACCAAACCGATCGTTTTCATCTGGACTCTTGACCTTCTCATGCAACAACCACATTGGTCTGTTTGGTTGACAGCATCCGCCCTTTTGGCGTATGCGAGTGGTTCCGTTATTGGGCGTCCAACCCTCGGTGATGTTCGGGCAGGAAATCGCTTGGATCAGATTGTTCTCGTTTGGTATCTCTTGTCTGTCATCGGAATCATTGCTGCAGGTTTCCGCTTTGCGTCGACATCACCGCTTGATGTACTGGTCGGTGATGCAACGCCCGAAGCCGCCCTGTGGTGGTCGTATGTGGGTGCGTTGTTCACCATCTTGATCATTGATTTAGCATGGCGATTACGATTTATTCACGGGGGTGCGGATGCGAAAGCTCTGATGTGGGTAACGCTTCTATTCCCGTCTTGGGACTCTGTCCCCGTCTCCTCTACAACTGCAATGGATGAGGCTGTGCTTCACTTACCACCCTCATTGAGTTTACTCATTTGGGGAGGATTTTTGTTCATCCTCATTCCATTTGTCCTTTTCTTCCGGAACATTGTGTCAGGTTCGGTCAAGAATTTCTCGGACCTGACCATGGCTTGGATGGCTCTTTGTGTACCACTGAAAGAGGTCCGAGAACGCCACGTTTGGTTGCTTTCCGATACGATGGAAATGCCAAACGGTGAGATTGTTTTGAATCATAGGAGGAGAGCGCCTCGACGAACGCCAACCGATGTCGAGATGAATGAACACATCGAGCGATTGGAAATCTTTGGTGCTGAACGCATATGGGTGAGTTTGAAACTACCGTTGCTGCTGTTCTTGTTCCCCGCAATTGTACCATTGTGGCTGATTGGTGATCCTATGGCAGCGCTGCTACCGTTGATTTTACCTTGAAACTCAAATGCCTTTACGCTCAACGTTCTTCCAGCGCAAGCCTTTGTAGCCACACTTGCGGCAACGTGTGGCACGCGCAGCGTTTCGAGCGTTGCACTTCATGCAAATCTTGCGAACGAGCATGCGAGCCTCAGCTTCGGGGAATCGTGCCATAGCCTCGCCACCAACTTCCTCTATTTAACCGCAACCACCGGATTAGAGACATCATGATGCCATGCTTCAACCACTTGAGAGAACAGGCCGGTCCATGCGCATTGTACGCCTCCCGGGGATTCATCACGATGCGAACGCAGTTCTTCTGATGGGAGCAAAAGAAGCCATCCTCATCGATGCAGGTACGGCTTGGTACCAACTGCTCCAACAAGAACGAATCGTTGGCCAGCTCGGTGAGGATGTAACCCTCCGAGAAATCATCCTCACTTCACGTCGCTATCCGTTCAGCGGAGGCTCACTCTCAATCTCCGAACACTTCGGAGGAATACCGATTGCGACGCATCCTTCTGCTGTCTCTTCTCTATCAACGGGTGATTTTTTCACCACATGGGCCAATCGATTCGATTCAGATATGCCGGTTGTGAACGCTATTGGTTTGGAAATCGGGCAACATGTGGTCCTTGAGAATGAATTGATCGAGATTCTCGAAGCACCGGGGCCAAGCAGTTGCAATCTCCTAATTTACATCCCCTCAGCGAAGACAATAATCGCAGGTGCATTGATTCCAAGGGCAGACCGTCCAATGCGATGGGATGTACCTACAGGCAATCTTATTCGAGGAAAAGAGAGTCTTGAAATGCTGTTGAAATTGGATGCAGAGAAGTTGATTCCGATGCATGGTCCGAGCCTTCAGGGGCAGGGTCATATTTCAGAAACCATACAACGTCACATCACAATGCTCAACCAAATCATTGCTGATCAAGGCGCAACACCTCGGTCTTGGCCTAAGCCTGCACACACCTCGCTGTGGCATGAGCCGGTTCCATCTTGGCCGAGAAAGGAACAAGAAAGCAATCAGGCAGATGGTAAGAATCGCAATTGAGCCTCAGCTGCTCGACGTCGTTCCTCCAAGGCTTTACGCTCACGCATTCGCCGTATCATGAGGCTGTCACCAAATGAACGTGAAGCATCCTCAGAATTGGCTAAGTCTCCTTCCCAGTTGTAAACACACTGCTCCCAACCGGACTGAATCCGGATGGTCTTTCTCTCGACGCGAATGGACGAAACTGATCGGTTTGTGTCAAACAGCGAGGATGGCTTCCCTTGCTTGTCCACGCTTAGCACACGGCCTTTTGCATCGGCTACCAAAAGGTCTCCATGATCAGTCATGCACATGGCTCGCAGAGCATTGTCACTCACAGTGACGGTGTGTGACAATACGAAGTCAGGAAATTGGACCACATGAAGTTGGCCTTGCTTATCCCCAACGAAGAGTTTCGAGATTGAGTAATTGTCTTCCTTGACGCCGAGAAGCGCAGTCGCCATGGATCTCAGGTGCAAGGTCCTGCGTGCAGAAGACGTTTCCCATACAATGAGTCCATCACTCATCGCAAGGAAGGTTCCTTGTCCAGTCACGAGGCTCCGTACGATTGTTCGGTTGTTACGCATACCTTGTGACTGAGTGCAGTCGGTATAGTTTGTTTTTCTTGGGGCGAAAGTGAAAGTGAAAGTGAATCAATACATATCATCGTTTTTGTTCTCTTTCTTCCAAGACCGATAGCATGATTTACAGACTCGAACCCTTCCTTTGGTGGAAAGGAAGTTACCAGATCCCCACATTTCGGTTGCATCATCAAACGAAAGAGAACG
>JAKUNY010000139.1 GCA_022451765.1 Candidatus Poseidoniaceae archaeon | reverse complement strand
ACACTCTACAATGGAGGATGTCTTCTTTTCCATTATCTCTTTAGAAATGTTTAATCTAACCGATGATCGAGGATGCTCATAATCTGATCTGAACATAACCACTGCATATTCTTCTTTACCTCCTGCCCATCCTACCAGTTCATTGTGGTTCATTTCAGGGACAACTCCAATTCGAGCAAATCGCCCAGAGTTTTCGTTGAGTTGATTCTTAAAACGTATCAATGCTGGCTGCATTTCCGAAGGTCCGAGCAGTGACAATGGGTGCTCCTTCATAGCCATCGCAAGGTCAAGCAATGGAGCGCCGGAAGGTTTCCGAAAATCATTGGTTTGACATGCATATTCGA
The DNA here is from genome assembly GCA_022451765.1 of Candidatus Poseidoniaceae archaeon. Lineage (GTDB taxonomy): Archaea > Thermoplasmatota > Poseidoniia > Poseidoniales > Poseidoniaceae > MGIIa-L2. The sequence goes on along the minus strand of JAKUNY010000139.1, from coordinate 4,046 downwards.
GACGAACAAGCATAGCGTCGCGTTCATCTTCTGATTGTTGAGGAATAAATCCAAGACGTTCAACGAGAGCGAGTTGCCTTGAGAAGAGATGGCCGAAGGCTGTTCTTGGAGGTTGGCCCCCGATTGATGGAATTAGGTGACAGCGTTCATACAACTCACAAAGACCAGCCAATATTCCTCCAGATGCAACGACAACAGCGGTTGCACCTTGTTTGAGAGCAGCCTCGGTTGCAGCAACGGTTTCCTCCGTGTTTCCACTGTGTGAGGTTGCAAGAACCAACCACGATGGGTCCCACCAAGAAGGAACGGAATAGCCTCTGTGAACCACAAAGGGCTTCGATCCTGAAGCATCCGCCATGCGCGCAAGGAAATCCCCTCCTGCGGCAGAACCACCCATGCCAAGACACAGCACTCCACCCCATTCAGTCGATGCTAAGTCCATCATCCAAGGGAGATGCTCATCATTTACCACTGCAATTCCCTTTTCAATGTCGGAAACGAAGGATTCTGTATAACCAATCATGCCCTCTGAATCCAATTGTGGAATCAAATCGTCGATGTTCAACGCATCATCGGCCATGCTTCTATGGAAGGTTCAACCTTCATATGGACTCCTATCAATTGGAGTGGTCAAAGGCCATATCATGCAAAGCAATGTATTCACCATCGACAAGAGCAAGTCTGAGTTGAGCAGCACCGTCGAAATCCCAAGGAAGGCGTACAGACTTCATTTGCCAAGTATTTGGATCGAGAAATTCGGCGGCTGAATCGTCTCGATTGAGAATGTCCACGACGAGATGGGCGTTCATTTGGGCCAATACACTTGCGCCTTCGAGGTCGCGCCACGTCGCCCCTGTTCGCTCTTGTCGAGAAATTCGTTCCATAATGGCGCCATCTTTGCTCCAAGAACTTGGTCGCCACAGCTCGCCACGCCACCGGACGACATCACCCAGGTCGTATCCCGGCTTCCGATAAAGAAGCGTGAGTCGTGTAACATCCACTCCGGCTTTTCGGGCGACGGTTGAATTGGTCTCCGTTACTTGTCCACCCCATGTTTCGGTTAGATGGCGGCCCCATGCGCGAGCCAATCCCTTGGAACCCATCACCACGTCATAGCCACCTGTGACGGGTCCTTCGTTGGTAATGAAGAACATCGGGTCGTCGCTCAAATTTTCAATAACATCATCCAAACTTGAACGCAAGCTATTGAATTCGTCCTCCCCGAGTTTTCGTCCTGTGGAACGAAGTTGGACGGTTGCTTCGAAGTAATTTCCTGCCCGTCTTGTGCATGTCAGGCATACACCATTTGAGCGACGTGCTCTCATCGTATGTTCCTCGGTGTACAACAAATCATCGATAATGCCCTCGGTTTGAATATGGAGCAAAGTGTGTCGATCTGAAACAATTTGTGGTTCAAAACCAAGACCGAGCTCTTCCGCTCGTTCGTGGAAAGCCACATTGCGCTGAATCAATTCATCCCAGAGTGTGTCTTCTGGAATGTTGACCCAACGTCCTTGGATATCGATTAACCCACATCGAGCGCATTGCGTGAAGTTCGTGTTTTCTGGAACGTTTACGAGTTTGGTTCGTTTTCTTGTACAAGGTTCGCACATTTTATCCGTGAAAAGAGGCGGTTCGGCACCACACACGAGACAGAATTCTCCGCCCAAACCTCGACTCATTCAAATCACTCCTGCTCATCACTGCTTGGATTAAGAAAAACAACTGATTTTGGTTTGTTCTTGGGGGAATGGCGTTCAACTGCTGTGATGCGTTGTTCGAGATCATTGCTTCTTGAAAACACTGTCCACGTCCAAATGCCAATGGAAATCAGCATGCCAAGGTAAGCAACGGCAAGATACGTCATACCATCCGCCATTGCTCACACCTTATCCATTGCTTCTTGAAGACTTTCCAGTCGTTGTTCAAGAGAAGTAATTCTCATGCTCATGAGGACGAGGCCAAGAATGAAGACGGTAAACGAAATTGCTCCAATCAAGAGGATGACTGCCATTTCTCCGTTGAGGCTACCGCTTTCTCCTCCTCCTACAACGGGCCCCGGATGTCGAATTTGCCAAAGTCGAGTTGCAACATAGGTCACTGGAACAAGTACGAATCCAAACAAGCCGAAGGTCGAAAAGGTGTCTCTGGTTTCCACACCATCGGGTTGTGCTTGCCGTCCAAGAACCAAAAACAGAGCTAAGAACGTGAGAAGCCCAAATGTGTTTAGTCGAACATCGGTCCAATCCCACGGAACTCCCCACTCAGCAGATCCCCAAACCATTCCACTCCAAATGGTCATCAGGCCGGTGGCGAGGCCTGCTTCTGCACCAGCGACATGCATTCTCCATCCAAGGGCTGAACGATTGAAAAACCACAAACCAGAACCAACAAAGAGAATTCCAAATGCGATGAATGCGGCCCAAGCAGCAGGTACGTGCCAGTAAAAGATGCGTTGTGCATCAGGGGACTCGAAAGCATTGATGGAAACACTCGGCGCCTTGAGGAATGCGAGATAGAGCGTTGCTCCAATACCAACAAATCCCAGCAGAAGTATGGACTCTGCTAACCGATTGCCCATACAATGCCCACCAAACCTTTTGTTTTCAACAATTGCATTCACAACAGGTTCGAATCCGTTATCCATTGTACGAGGAGGGCGAAGGGCAAAATCAGGATGGGTGTGAGAATTCGTACGAATGCTGCGCGGGGCCGAGCAAGTCTGGAGGTTGCCAATTCCATTGCCCGGAGAACGACCAAGGTGGCTGCTGTTAGCAGACCTCCAATGAGTGTCAATAGCCATGAAAGTTCACTATCGAAACCAAGTTGGGTCAAAGCGGTTAGTCCCATTCCAATCAGAAATGCGTGGAAATAGGAGTGAGGAATCCCTCGGCGGTGGGCCTTCCACCAATCCAGAGCCCTGTGCTCGTGCAGCATCGAAATCATCGTATCCCCAACCAAGCCAGCAGCGAATGCTGCGCATAGATACAGCCCTGATGCTTGAATCAGATTCGATTCAACTGCTGTCGGGTCGACCAAAGCCAATACTATTCCAAGTGTGAGTAGACCCGCAATTCCATTGTTTGCAAGCGTCGAGAGGGGGCGTTGATTCAGCGCAATGCTCGTTCTGAGTACGACGTTACCTCGAACGTCCTCGTTTTTGATTTCGTCTTGCTTTGTTGTGGTTTGCGTTTTCAACTCGTTGACAATGAGTTGATTCTCTTCGAAAACGTGCGTAGCGGAGGCAATGAAATCAGTATGATGGCTGGCAATTAAAATTGCATTTCCTCGCTCCTGCAAGGTGCCGAGGTCCTCAACCAGATTCTTCCGTGAGACTTCATCCAACCCAGCAGCAGGTTCATCCAACAACAGGATACGGGGCTCTGCACCCACAAATCCAGGTAGAATTCCAGCAAGCATGGCAACCTTTCGCCGCTGACCACCGGAGAGATGGGCGATAAGGTCATGTCTGCGATGAGCGAGATTGTATCGACGCAACCAAGAATCAATTTCGATACGTCCTCCTGAAAGATCGAGGGCGTTGAAAATGTGCTCCTCAACGCGCAGGCTTCCGATGCAACCGTCCGATTGCAAGGTCAAGCCGAAGGCTGTTTTTGGACGCTTTGACCTACCGTTTTGATCCAGGATCATGTCCCCATGATGGGAAATCTCACCGGTTTCGATTGGCAATAAACCAGCGGCTGCTTCAAGAATTGTCGACTTACCGGATCCATTTTTTTCATTGAGTAGGACAACCTGACCCCGTTCAATATCAAGGTTTAGATTCTTCAAAACAACAGAAGAACCCCTGCGCACGGACACGTCCTTCAGTGACAAGAACACGTCGCTCATGTTCGGCCCAAAACTCCAACATGAATGAATGCTGCGTCAGGACAAGACCCATAGTTGGGAAAATGTTCGGGACATCATGGGGCAGTTGTACCTCGCAAGTTTTGGCTCCAGCGAATGGGTGATTCTAGCGTTGTGGTTTGTTGCTGTCTCAGCGCCCATCGTCTCTTCATATCGAAACAAAACGCCGGTCGCCT
>JAKUNY010000138.1 GCA_022451765.1 Candidatus Poseidoniaceae archaeon | reverse complement strand
CCAAGTCTCTTTGCGATAACGGTGCTCGATTTAAGATACCGATTCAAGATTTTTTCCAAGGAAACAGTGAAACCTGCATTTACTGCACAGACTCTTCATTGATTACATACGAACTTGTTGTCGATGATGGAGAAGGCACATCATCGACTGTTGAATTGAACACTGGATTCACGACGCGTGAAGTCCTTCATGCCGGCGTTCAAATCCAAGACCACATGACTACGGAAAACTCAGGCACAGGAAATACAGGTTCCACAACGACTGTGATTGACGGGCTCATCATCGATGTAATTGCAGGTGTTATGCCTGATGATCACGAAGCTCTCGATAAAGGTAAGCATAGTATGACCACTGGTGAAGACGATGCGGGAACTCTTGGAATAGTTCAAGGCGACTACACTCTTGAGCTCTCTGTGTACAAAGGTACCACAAAGAGATGTAGTCATCCAGTGGTTAACGTTGACGGTTATGCCGCTTCATACAATTCAGGTGGAGAATTCAAGAATGGAGAAATGACGACTTGGCTACGCATGGGTGGAACCTCAACCGATAACAACGGTGTTCTCTTCCTTCACGAAGACGATTTTTACGATGGGGACGGATGTTATACATTCCAGGTTGAGATTACGAATGTCTTCTACACCGACACAAATGTGGATGAAGAGGATGGAAATGGAAACCCAACCGACACAGATAGGTACCTAACCGAATCTCGAATGTCTTGGGAACTCAAGTTTGACGAATACAACGAACAAGACGGTGGACAGAGTGCTCGTACCTACGACGCATGTTAATCCAAACCTTTGGTCTACTCGCTACCAATAATTGGATTTCCGTCGGCATCAACCCATTGCTTGATTTCTTCTTCCTCTGTAGCATCAATCACGACATCCTGCTTTGAGATCTCTTGACGAGCACGTATGGCGATTACAGCAGCAAATACGACCACGACAAGGATGACACCGGCATAGAGCAGAATTGGCAATTCACCGGCCTCTTCTGCCGTTGTCCAAGAGACCTCTCCACTGGTTGTGCCTGCATCAGATGCGATGAGGCTACTCACAGGCTCGAGCACGTCTGGATAAAGGAAATTGCAGTTGAGTTGAACGGCTTCATCCGAATAGTGATCCCACGTGATTGGGACATCCTTGGTTTCACCAGGTTCAACTGCCCAATTCGCAGTATTCGCTGTCGTATCTGCCTCAACGTCATCAACAAAGCAGCGTACGTTCGGGTCGACAGCGATTGTACCTGTGTTGGATATGGTTACCATAACACCGTGACTTCGACCTGTATCGGCCGTGACTGCTTCAGGCTCGACCTTATCGATGCTTATCTGCGGATAAACGACATTGATGTTTGCACTCGTGGCTTGTGGCGCTGCCGCGTCTGCAACAAAGTTGCCCCAATTTGTCTCGACGGTGATTTTCACAGTTCCAGATTCTTGACCGTAGACGCCATTTCCGTCAAGCCATTCAACGATGCGCTTCTGTTCACTTGTTCCGATGTTAACGGTCCAAGTACTGGAATCCGTTGGGTCTCCGTTGATGATGGTATTGATGGTGGTTGCCCCGTATCCAATTCCTGTTGCTACCACGGTTGCGGTCGGTGCATTAACAACGAGATCTCGCTTCGAGAGCAATCGAATCCACGCATCTGTGTAGCCTCCGGTTCCGGTTGAGTTTGTGTAATCGATGCTAGCTTGATCGTGCAGAACGATGTCTTCATCGGTGCGAGAGCCAAGCATGGTTGATCCAAGGAAATCGAGATGTGTACCATCTACAACATGGATGGGTCCGCTTCCGTACAGTTCTGAATTATCAATTGAGCAGTCCCCCACACAGGTGAGGTTTGCGCTCGTAATGGTTGAATCCTCAATCACAAGCGTTCCATAATTTTCGATTGAAAATGACGCCTCATTCCAAACAATGTTTCCACCTTGCTGGGTCAATTCATCAGCTGAGATTGTCATGAGTTCTGCATTCGAATGAAACAATTCAACGTGCGTTATTCCCAAAAACACAGGATAGAAGTGATCAACAACAATGTTCACGGTTTGCGACAAGTCGACGGTGAAGGATTTGCTCGTCCCAGTAATATCGTTGGTTGTTGTTTCATCTATGGTTAGATTGAGATGAGCAGTTTCCGGAACATCGACGTTGAAGTACAATGTCATCGTTGCAGACGTGTCTGCAATTTCCGCATCGATTTAGATTTCTGTAGCATCGTAAATCAAAAGCGTCGACGCAGCGTTTTCACCCTTGAGATGTGCTGAATCCAACTGAAGCATACCACCCTCTTCGACGATAATTTTCGAGCCTTCTCTAACATCAACGTCCCCCGTCCACTGCAACTCTCCTCCGTTTTGAATGATGATTTCTCCATCAAAAGTTCCGTCAGTCCAAGTTACCGAATCACTAACGGTCACAGTATCGCCTTGCGATGGAGGTGAGGCCAGTACAGGCGAAGCCAGAGTAATCGAAATCAACATGAGTATTGCCAGAAATGAAGCAGTTCGCATGGTGTCTCCACAGCAAAGAGAGACATCAAACCTTCTCTGTTTAGTACGGTACGTCTTTCCAGCCAATAGCGTAGCCAATGAGGTTGAATGAACGATGCAGGATTGGAGTTATTCCAACAATGATCGCCATGGGTAGCAGCAATTCTGAAGATGCGAGAAGCGAAGATCCGAGGAAAAGTTGACCCCAGAGAAACACCATGACTGCGAACGGTAGGGTGTCCAGAAGGGGGGCTTTCGCAGAAACTTCCCCCTCTCGCTTTAATCCGCGCCGTCGCTTGAAGAACGAGCCTGTCATGTCGCCAACCAAGCACGCGAATCCAAGGAATGTTCCGAGAACGTAGGCAGTGAGCCATGGTCCTCCAATGGAAAACCACGCACCATCGGAACCTGTTAATGGAGAAACAAAGACAGATGCTTCGTCAAACGTTGTCCCCACAAGTGCGACTTGAAGCATGCAAAGCAAGCCCGCCGTAAGCGAGCCTCCAATCAAGCCGTTCCATGTTTTCCCATCACCGAGCATCCGATTTCCGTCTTTCAGGGTTCGCCCTCCGTCAATCGGCCAAGGACCGTAACCCGTCTTAGGAAGCCACTTCCCCCACATCATTGCGAACGTATTGGCTATGAAACCCGGAAGATACAGCCACAATGTCATCAATGCAAGAAGAAGAACACCCATATCCGTTGCTTCAGCAACTTCGCTCATGTGCGTCTCTTGTCCTATCAAGCACATGAAGACTGTTGTCATCTTGCGGCTGAAGCGGTTGAATTATCAGCCCAACACAACACGGCATCGTATGGGTCGACGAGTACTCGTGGTTGGAGGAGGCGGGCGTTAACATCCCTTGTGTCGAGCACTCTCTGCGTCATCTGCAATCGATGAAATTCACATTGCCCCCGGAAATGCGGGGACGTTGCACTACGGCACAAACCACGATATCGCTGCGTCAAACATTGAGGGTTTGTTGGCGTTGGCAGATAACCACGACGTTGACTTCGTGGTTGTTGGCCCTGAGGCCCCGTTATGCGATGGGCTCGCAGATCAACTCATTGCAATGAACATTCCATGTTTTGGACCTCAACGTCTTCATGCTGAGTTGGAAGGATCGAAACTGTTTGCAAAGAAAGCGATGGATGCCGCAGGCGTTCCAACTGCCGAATACGATGTCATGGATGCGACAACCAATGTGGACGCTTGTCTCGACGCGCGCTCACACGAACCATGGGTGATCAAGCGCGATGTGCTTGCAGGAGGAAAAGGCGTCGTCGTTACCTCAAATCGCCAAGAAGCATTGGAATTTATCGACAAAACTATTCAATCCGATGGTCATGTTTTGTTTGAGCGATTTCTGCCCGGAGAAGAAGCCAGCATGTTGGTAGTGATGGACAAATCCGGATACGTTTGTCTCCCAGCAAGCCAAGATCACAAGCGAGCCTATGATGGTGATACTGGTCCAAATACCGGTGGAATGGGTGCTTATTGTCCAGCTCCCGTCATTACCGAAAGTATTCATGAGAAGGTCTTGCAACAAATTGTGCAGCCGATGTTTACGCATCTCTCCTCCATGCATGTTCCCTATCGAGGTGTGTTGTACGTGGGTCTCATGATTGATGCAAAAGGCGATCCATACGTTGTTGAGTTCAATGTACGATTTGGTGATCCAGAGTGCCAAGTAACACTCCCTCTCATCGAAGGAGACGTTGGTGAACTTTTGTTTGGTGCTGCCAACGACACCTTGGCAACCATGGATGTTTCTTTCAAAAATCAGCATGCGCTCACCGTCGTTCTTGCATCGGAAGGTTACCCGCAGTCGGCCATCAAGGGCCGTAACATTCTCGGTGCAGATTCGTCTCAAGACACAGCAGCAACATGGATTAGTCATGCAGGTACAACCCATGATGCAAAAGGCCATCTCGTCTCGTCAGGAGGGAG
>JAKUNY010000137.1 GCA_022451765.1 Candidatus Poseidoniaceae archaeon | reverse complement strand
CAGTACCGATTGAGCAACCAGAGGACTAATTTGCCCACCATGTTGACGAAGATCGCTTCGTGTGCTCATGATTCGACCAATAACGGATCCGACTGCTCCTTTTCCTTCATATTCGAAGGCATTCTGAAGCGCAAGGTGCCAAATCAACTGGTGCGTTTCCTCGTCAGGGGCCCAGGCCATGTCACACCCTGATGCTGATAATTCATGAATACGTTGCTTCAATTTACAACGAAAACAAGGTCGTTCCAGTAGGTGGGCGCTTCGGCAGAGGCGAGGAATAATGCTTCTCCCAAAATCGTTCAACAGTTGCCCAGGACCACCGTACATCAGGATGAATGGCTTCTTTTCGAATAAGTTCAGGTAACGCCTTGATTGTATTTGGATCGGATGGATAACCGCTACCAATCTCGAACCCTAAACCATCCTGCAACTCTTTCATGATGCGGGCACGAACAACCTTCGCGACGATTGATGCTCCACCGACAATTCGGTGTTTTGCATCTGCTTTATGTTCCGAGGTAACGGAACAACCCTTCCTTGGCCAATCGTTCATACGCTCAGAAATGCGATTCGTAAATCGTTGCTCATTGACATCGCATGCATCAAGAATTATGTCGCAGAGGGTTGAAAATTCCGCATTATGCCGGTTCAAAATTGCAGCGAACAAATCCACTTCAAGGAGATTTAATCCTTCTCCATAGACTGCAGTGTCAATTTTATTTGGTGGGCAAATAATCGTGTCCACGTACCAATCACGATCTTCTGACATTTGGAGAATCCAATCGTATTGTTCCTCTCGTTTTTTTGCAGAATGATGCTTTGAATCAGAAATATTTTGCTCGATTAACATATTCTCGTCGGAGTTTGGAATTGAAAGCAACCCAACAACTAGAGGGCCTAAAACTGGTCCACGCCCTGCTTCGTCCACACCAACGATTCTCATAATCTCACTCACAAATCAAATTCCTCATCGGTATCAACCTTCGATGGAAGAGGAACCGCTTCTCCCATTCTCATCTTTGGTTTTAGGTCCGGATTTTCATGTCGAACGGTTCGTTCAGTAATCGAATTGGTGGGTGTAAGATTCGCATTTTCAATGTGCGGCGTTGCCGGACCATGTGAAACAATGTCCTGAGCAATTTGATCCATTGTTGCTCGTTGAGCAACCATATCATGATGATCAAGTACCGTCGTTGCAGCTGCCCGTACCGGCTCTGGAAGCGGTTCCAATGCAGGAGCAGACGGTTTGGATTGGGATTGAAAGGCCTTGGTAAAAGCCTCTTGAGTCATCGCAGGACTTTCAATGACCGTGTTATCTTGCTTAGAGGACCTGTTGAATTTCTCCATCCAGTCTTCTTGCGTTTCATCTGGTTCTTTTCTCATCTGTGCCAAGAGTTTTTCCGATTCTTTTCGTTGCATTCGGTCGCGAACGGCTTTGTTCAATATCACTGCTGAGACAGCGACACTGGCGACGATGAGCCACCATCCTTTGATAATAAGAGTAACATCTTCGAAGAACTCGGATATTGAATAGCCATTGCTCTCTTGAGCACTGTTCCATTGCTTGCCCAAGTACTGTTCCTCGATGGAATACACAAATTCTGTCTCTGGGTCAAAAATCGATCGCACTACAATGTCCAAAACCAATGTTCCGTTAACGGTCTGCTCCGAGGGCAGTTCAGCGGACCCGCGCAGCGTAAAATTTGCGCCACGTGGGAGGTTACCAAGTTCGAAGACCCTCGGTTGTTCAGAATCTCCTTCAATAATTGCGCCTTCGGGAGGTGCAAACCCCATAACGGTCGAATGCGATGATTGGAGTTGAACAATCAATCCATCCTCAAGGTTCCCATCGTTTCGTAGTTGGACTGCAAAACTCACCACATCTCGAGAATCAACTTCGCTCTGTCCATCGATAAACGTCCAAGCAACATTCGGCCCAACGATGACGTCTATCGAATATCGCTGAAGAATGTCTCCCTCATTCAATCGCAAATCGAACTCAACTGTACCCTGCTGATAGGCTGTGGCATTGTCTGTAATTCGAAATTCGATTGCTTGAAATTCAACTTCCGAATAACGTTCGACGACCAGTGGATTCTCTCGAAATGTTATGCCTGTTACAAAATCAGGAGAAGTCACATCATCGATAACAACAGAGTCCACAAAATTTCCAATGTTCTGGAGGTTTATTGAAGCCGAGCAAGAGGTGCTTGGTTGAAGATAGGTACAATCGACCGGTTCGAGGTTATGAGAAAAACTCCGGTCCCAAGAAATGTTCACCGTTGCAGATTCTCGGACGCTTCGGAATGGAAAATTGGTTGGTTGGATGATGATGTCAACCGATATCGTCCCAGAGGTTTCGCCTGGGGCTTGCACTCCGACTTCGATGATTCTTGATTCGTTTGGCATCAGAAGAACATCTTCCAAGGCATTGAACAACGCCACGGTCCAGCCATTGGAGGTGATACGATCTGCATCCTGCTCTGCAACAGCATCACCGTTGATTACGACGTTTCCAAGGGTAATCGAGATCGTGTCGGGTATGTTTCCTGTATTCCGAACGCTGACGTCGACCCGCGTGTTGCCTGCTGGGTCGACAACGACATCGGTCTGAACAGAATCAATGGTCACATTTCGAAATGAACTTACCTCAAGTGAAAAGTCCCAGGCAATTTTCGCGCCATCAAGTCCAGAGGTGCCAACCAAGCGAAATGTAGGCCCCTGATTGGCAAGAGGTGCGCCATCGATAACGTCCGGTACATCAACCCAAATTCGAACGAAGTCCATGGTGTTCGGCCCCAGTTGCAGGCGTGCATTTGTGCCATCGACATCGTCCATTGTCCATCCCCAATTCCATGACGAATCGGTTTGAATTGTGAACGTAATCTCGTCTGTAAGCGTTGCATTGCTGGTGATGTTTGTTGCAACGTTTGTACGAATACTCGGGTCAACAACAAATGCCGAAGATTGAGTATTTCCAAAATTGATGTTTGAGGGCGCAGTGATTTTCAATTCAACATCAACACTCTGTGTTGACTGATCCGATGTATCAATAATCGTTGCATTGATTGTATCATAGCCATAAGGCGTTGAGGAAGGTAGGGTTAAGGTCCAAAGGAATCGATTGGTTTCCCCATCATCAAAGACCAGTTCTTGTCCATTGCCCGTCATTTCGCTCAAATATTGGGATTGAAGATCGAGTTTGAGTGTTGTACCGGAGGTACCGGCGAATGTCACATCGAGGTGATGCTGAACCGTTTGACCGGGATAAGCAACGTATTGCTCATCAGGTGTTAGTGTCATCGAGGTCGAATTCTCTGATGCAACAAACGGTACAACAAGCAACATCGTCAGCAAAAACGCTGCCTTTTTGTTGACCATATTGCGCCTATTGTGTCTTTGGCTTTGAAGCAAACGGCATCTTGTTTTGCGGTTCATCACACCGCTTGCTACGATATCCACCAACAAGCAGATGGCACGGATTCGACGTTTTACCAATCAAACAACGTCCGCAACGGTTGGATGAGTTGTGGTCCGTTGGCTGAGATATTGTTTACTTCCCTCCCAACGGGATGAATCTTTATTTCAATGGATTTGGGATTGAATTCTTTTTTCTCCAGCCAGCAACCTGAATCCTCCTTTGAGATAAGCACTGGCATTCGATTGTGAATGTGCTTCACATCTTCCGTCGCTTCCGTTGTCAGTATGCTGAAAGTATGCAGAGGGCCGTTCTCACTGAGCCAGTGTTCGTATATCCCGGCGATTGAAAGAACAGATTCGTCAAACGATTGATGGTAAAAAGGAACCTTCCCCCTCGGTGTTGTCTTCCATTCATACCAACCATTTGCAGGAACGATGCATCGTCTTGTCTGAAACGCGTCCCGAAACATTGGCTTTGATTCAACGGTTTCAATTCGAGCATTGATGGGTTCCATCGTGCTCTTCTTGCTCCATGAAGGGCGTAAACCCCACCGCATGGACGTGATTGCAGGCTCACCGTTTTCGAGGTAAATGACAGGTGTACTGTCTTGCGGCGAGATGTTAAAATCTGGCTTTATGCTTGGTTTTTTGAGCGATGCGACAACTTCTGGCCAGTCCTGTCCTTTGAAAGTAAATCTGCCGCACATAGACTTTCAAACCGGATCTTTGATGGAGAATTTTAGCGCCTCAACATCAAACTCAGCCCCATTGAGCGGGACAAGAAGTTCGAAGATTTGTGATATGGATGGATCGATTTCCCCAAAGCAGCCGACCCATTCTCCGTCCAACAAAATCTTAGCGGAACGACCTGCTAACCATGGTCCTTCATTGTCCGGAAGTGGTTCAATCACCACATTTTCAGCTCCTATGTCTCGAAGGAAGGCTTGAATTCGCCCTCGAATTGAGGCAAATCCTCCAATTCGTGCTGCGGGCAAAAATGCCTATCTGTCCATGTTCTTGTAGTCGCGAACAACCGTTCCCAGTTCATAGACTGACTGAGGTAGGTCATGATGGCGATTA
>JAKUNY010000136.1 GCA_022451765.1 Candidatus Poseidoniaceae archaeon | reverse complement strand
CCACGCACAGGCGAAATTGTAAACAATACACAATTCACGATTCTCTTCGTTGAACACAAAAAAACCGTTGAACAGGGGTTTGTCAATCCAGGTGAATCTTACCGCGACAGAGTGCTTGTCGGACTCGCCGAATTCCCGATGCAAGGACAGCAGCTGGCGATTGGTTCCATCATTGCAGCACCAGTCATCGCATCGTACCCGACACAAGGGTTGGACGAGTGGTCCGTTATCGTGATTCACGAGTACACCGAAGAAGCACTGGAAAACCGCAACATCATGAATTCACAACCCCTTGGCGTTCTCGAAATCGCTGTCAAGTCATCGGCCGTAGAAGAGGGGGCGGAGCTGCCTGTTCTTTTGCCGATCATGATTTTCTTAGCAATCGGAATGCTTGGTCTTGTTTCTGTAAACGCGCAAGAAAAGGTACGAGAAGAGGAATAAAAGTAACAAAATTAGAATGAATGGTGGTAGAAATTACCGTTTTTCGGAAAAAACTGAGGCAAAAGACCCATTCATTCATAAGGTATTACGTCTATGTATCACTATGGAAGAAGCATTTGAAGCGGACACCAACGATGACCATGTCGGAGAATGGATGGTGGAATTCGTTGCCAAGGTCAATGGAAAAAAGCACCACCACCTATCGGTTCTCTATGGAACCGATCGAGAAGATGTACAACAAGCCATGCTTCACGAACTTCGGCGCATCTACACAGATACTGAACGCATCGATGTGAACATCGTTCGAATTGAGAGGATTGAGACTGAAGGTGATGGAGACCACTTCGAAGGACTGTTCATCCCTTAAGGTCGAGGACCGTAATCGATGAGAATCTCTTGGCCCTCAAGCAGGACGAATCGATCGTAAGAGTCAACAATGCTCTGGTTTCCATCAGAGTCGATAACACTCATGGTCAATGCATGCGTTTCGTTAACGCGATAATCAAAAATTCCTGTTGAATCGAAGTGTTGTCCCCAAATGTCAAAGAAAACACCCAGTTCAACATCTTCATTTGTTTGCATCTCAAGGTGGAGCCTTCCATCGTCTGAATGGGTGTGAACAACGTGCATGTTGGCACCTTGTTGATTGCATGTGCCCGTGTTAATGCCCGTATTTTCAGGTATGGTTGCAAATTCACCATTGATTCGGATGTAGAGGTTCATGTGATCATGACGAGTAAGGCCCCCATGGTCGAGACAAGTCGATGCCAATGGATGAATTTCGTCGAGTGAAGATGGAAGGGTATCACCATCGTTGACGGGTTCAGATTCAACGCTATCGCTCGTATTCTCTTCTCCGAACGGAATGTATCCAGATTGATAGGCCACGAGTACGAGTGCTGCGATAGCAATGACGACAATTGCACCATCACGATTCATGGGTTCACTTCCTCGAGGATTTCTTCATATCCGGGGCCCATTCACCAGATTCGTGGAGTTTGAACAACAAAAAGAACCCAAACAGGGCAATGACGTTCGCAACGTGTGCAGTTGTACAAAATGGACAGATGAGCTTCTCCTTGATTTCGTAACTTACGAGCAAACCAATGACAGGAAGACCTGCTACAGTTGCACCAAGTCCTGCTTTTATGAAAAGAAGGCTTTGAGGCGACATTGGTTCCTTTGCAACGGTTATGACGAGCCACAAAAGAAGGGTGAATGCGACCATTCCGATGAGTCCCCAAGGTTGGCCGAGGAACGGATCGGTGTTGTAGGCAACGTTGCCGATCAATCCATCGCAATTGAGGATGGAATCGCTCGAGCAAACACTTGCTCCTTCTGACAGCTTGTTGTGCATCCAGAGCGTGTGTGCGGAGACTGTGAACCCACCAAAACATACGAACATCATACCTGCAAGCAACTGACCGCGCTTTGTCGTGGTTGACGGATAACGGGAATGAAGTATTTTTGAAGCGCTTTCTCCTAGCGGAGTGAGCAAAACGACGCCGAATAGAATAACAGCTCCGTGTATGGATAGAACTGCATACTCGTTCATGATCACTCGCCTCCATTGAGCAAGGTTAACTGTTCAATTGCCTCGTTGAGTTGTACATAACCGTCGTCGAACCCATTGAGCGAAGTGGATTGTTCCTCTTTCGCATCCCATCCAAGTGAGTTCGTAGCTTGCCCGCTGTTCCAAGCCACGATACCGTCGGGTTGGACAAGGAAGTACGTTGGTGTTGCTGAAACATCCCAGTCTCCGGCGATGTCGTTGTCAAGATCATCAACGTAGAGGAAATTGTTGTTGTACTGGGCGCGGAATTCCTCAACTTCAGTTATTGACGAGTCGGCTACAAATTCAACCGCAACTGCGATGAAGATACCATCCGGTCCAGGCCATTGCTCAGCGCGGTACATTTGTGCCCACTCACCAACATCGGGAGCAGATTGCTTACAGTAACCACAGGCTGTGTCCATATACTCGACAGCGATCCATGGCGCATCCTCTGTGGAATTCCATGTCCATGAGGAATCGAGAAGATCTTCAAATTCAAACGTACTCCAGCTTGAACCATCGTATGCATCGCCGCTGAAAATCGGAGCCCTTTCGCCTATTTTGGTACCGGATGCGATTGGGTTTGTGGTAAACGCCACAATAAGAATTCCAGCGAAAAACATCGACATAACGATGATTCCGGCATCCGAGCGTGCACTCGCTTCTTGGTCCATGAGCAGTGATTTCATGTTCTCACCCATATTCCCGAATCCATCCTCATCCATAAGCCCAATGGTATGCGTCACGAACCTTGCTTCAGTCTTCAAGACCAATTTCTTCTATGAGCACACGGGCAGTGTGGCGAACTGCTTCTTCGCTGTTGTACCGGACGTTGAATCCAGTTGCAAGCATTTTGTCAATGCCGAGCATGGCTCGAGGAATGTCGCCTGCCCAGCCTCGTGAACCACCTGTGTAAACGATGTTCGCATCATGATAGCCCGTTTCTTCCACAACGATTTCAGCAATTCTGCGAACGCTGCACGTATCATGGCTGCCGAGGTTGAACAAATTGAGTGATTCGCTTTCCGTTTCCATTACGTGAAGTATTGCATCGACACAATCCCCTACCTCCATGTAGGATTTCTCCTGACGACCGTCGCCAAGAACTTCGAGTTCCGAGGGATTTCGTTTGAGTTTGTGAATAAAATCAAAGATTACACCATGTGTTCCTCGGTCACCAATGATGTTTGCGAATCGGAAGATGTAACCTTGCATTCCGAAGGTACCAACCCAACTGCTCACCAACGATTCACCGGCAGATTTGCTCGCACCGTAAAGGGAGATCGGCATGCATGGACCGTGATTTTCAGGCGTTGGCATCGGTGCATTTTCTCCATAAACAACCGATGAGGATGCAAACATAATCGTTGGGACGTTGTGAATTCGCATCGATTCAACGACGTTGTAGGTTGCGATTGTTCCCTGCTTGAGGTCAGTATCCGTAATTTCAGTGCCCAATCGAATGTCTGGATTTGCTGCGAAATGGTAGACGACGTCAGCGCCTTCAAAGTAAGGCGACATTGCATCAAAGTCAGTGATGTCAACTTCGATGTGTTTGACATTTGACGTATGGTGGGAGAGAAACTCTGCTTTCCCGCTTGATAAATTATCGAGAACAGTGACCTCATCACCTCGAGCAACGAGTCGATCAATGAGATGAGAACCAATGAATCCAGCGCCACCCGTGACGATGCTTCGCATGGATTGCCGTCTCCTTCCACAATGTCAATGTTTGCTATCATGGAAAGCAAGGTTTTCTATGGCAGTTCGGTTGTAACCCTAATTATGCGAGTTGGCGTTTTCTTGATATTGATAACGCTTCTTGCGCCAGTGGCGAACGCACAATCCGTTGCTGAGGCAGAAATCATTGAATGCACCCCCTCCGAGCTCAGTTTCGGGGTGAACAACGCATTTGTTCGTTCAATGACGGACGGAGCCGAGGATGCATCTGCTCAGTGGCTTGTTTACATGCCAGCAATGTGCGGTCAAACCGTTGACAGATTTTATGAAACGTTGCCCATCGATGTTGATTCATTTGAACAACCCAAACACATTCCTGGTTCGTTTATTCTGTCACTCGAGCAACCATTGAACATACGCGAAGAACTCCTTTCGACGGACGAAGTTGTTCGATTTTCGATTGTTCGGACGCACGCCAATGAGCCACGATTCATACCAAACGACCCGTCATTTTCATCGCAATGGCATCTGCAAAATACCGGACAAGGTTCTGGCACACCTGGTGAGGATGCGAACGTTACAGGAGCATGGGACAGTGTCAAGGGAAGCGGTGTTTTGATTTCGGTCGTTGACGACGGTGTTGATCATCAGCACAGCGACCTCTCGCCAAATTACCAAGATACCATCGATTGGGATTATTGCGGAAACGATGGCAATCCAACACCCACCTCAAACGACGGGCACGGAACCTCAGCTGCGGGTGTCGCTGCAGGAATTGGTGACAACAACTACGGAATTTCCGGTGCAGCAATGGATGCGGATCTCATTGGGATCCGGCTTATCGCTTGTT
>JAKUNY010000135.1 GCA_022451765.1 Candidatus Poseidoniaceae archaeon | reverse complement strand
GAGGCAGCTGCGGCCGCGCAGCCTCATGCCGAGGCTCTGGCTGGCGCGCACCCAGAACAGAACGCGACGCGCGCGTTTGGCGCGCATACCAAGTGCGTTGCAAGACTTCCGTCGATTCTTCCGAGTCAAGCGTTACAGAGGTCTCAGAGAGGTGTGGCGAGAGTCCATCTGGGTCTGCGCAACCCGAAGCCGAGTTGTCTTCTTCAAGTGCTAAGTTGACCGTTGCTTGTTGTTGCCCCGTATTCTCGACAATAAGTGTCCATTCAGTGGTTTCTTCACCGCCCCATGTTTTACTCGATGTGACCATGGACAAATCGACACCAAAGACAGCGTTGCCTGAGCCATCTCCTGCCGTGGTGGTCACAGTTGCAGTCTCTGTTGCAGGTTGACCGGGCGGTTCTGGTGGCTCAGGCTGGTCTTGAGCGGTCGCAGTTACGGTTGTCTCGCAAGACGCTTCTGCGTTTTGTGCGAGGGTGACGTTCATGGATGCCTCTTCGTAGGAGCCCGAGTCAATGGGGCCTGGGATTTGCGTGATCGTTGATGTGTAAGCACTGCAATCTTGATCTTGCCCTTCAGCCGTGCTGAGTTGTACGGTGACTGGATTTGACCCGGAATTGTACACACGGACCGTGTACTCGCCTGATTCACCGGGATTGATGGTCTGAGCGTTTGGTGTAACCGTGATTTGGATGTTTGCGTCACGAGCCTCGTCAGCGGATGCAAGTGGGGCTACGACAGGGGCCATTGACAAAAACATCAACGAAATCAAAAGGACAGCAATTCGCTTCTTTTGACCTGAATCCTGCAATGTCAACCCTCCCTATACTCACGGCAGGTGTTGACCTATCAAAAGGATGTCCTTTGATGTTCACCAATCAGGCCGATACAAACTGTTCAGAGGATGTTCCACAGTTCGAACATTTTTCAACCATTTTGCAGGTTGGAGAATCAGCATGATAACGAGCCCCGCAACCCGGACAACCTTTCATTGGCCCGATAATTGGATTCCGGCATGACCAACATGTGGGCACTGCTTGTTGAACAGTTGATGCAGGGGGCAGTGCGGTGCTCGTCTGAGACATTCTCGGATTTCTCAACCTCAGAACGTACAAAACAGCGAGGACGCCCACCAAGAGCGCTATTCCAGCACCAATGTAGACCGCAGCGCCGCTTCCGGAGGCCGAGTCCTCAAAAGAGGCTGAAATCTCAACGTCGACCGTGGTCGAAGACGATTCGACATCCTGAACACCTGAGAGCATGAATGTCAGTTGCTGCGAACCAGTGGTCTTTCCAGTCAATTTTATGTTAAATTGCTGAGAATCACCAGCTACTGCATTGACGATGTCATCGCCAATAATTGCAGCATCGATTCCGCTCGAGGTTTCGAGAATCAATTGATGCGATAGAGCGGTGTTGCCTGCGTTCAATACACGTACTTGGAGCGTGCCAGAGCCTGTTTCATCAAGATCTGAAAGACCTGTCACTTCCCACTCAACGCTGCGTTGCTCAGCCACAAGCATGCTGGTTCCTTCCGTCAAGGAGACATCATCACCCGACAAGGTGAAGGAGAACGAAGGTTGAGATGCGACTTCGAGTGTAAGCGGTAGAATGATTGAACAAACCACTGGTACGACGTCGTCAGAAACCGTACCGACTTCAAAACACTCTCCGAAGACGCCTTGCGATAGAGAGGTTGTAATCGAGGGATTCCAAGGAACCTCCGCTTCGTTAACGAGGAGCCAAGTAAAGGTCATTTCTTGGCCGGCAGGGTGTGAACCTGGACCGAATGGGTGATCAAACGTCTGACCGTCCTCAAACTGTAATTGCGAAAATGTCACTGAGGGTTGCGGCAATTCAAGAACGTTGATTTCACTCGCCCAACTGAATCGTTGGGCACCAACATCGAGATTCAGTTGGATTGGGCCAGACAGCGCATTTCCGTTGCCTTGTATCGAAATAAGGATGTTTTTCGATTGCTCGGTCCACGCCATCTCAATTGGCTGGAGGGACGTTTGCAACGACCAACCTGTCGGCAGGGAGAGACTGGGTGTCAGCGTCATGTCAACGTTGCCGCGATTTTCAATTGTAAAAAGGAGGTTGACCAATGCATCAGACCGAGGCGTTCCAATGGTTGATTCAAGCAGGACTTCAACTTCGCGCACTTCCATGATTTCAATCGGAATATCAACCTCCCAGGTTTGAGAGGGTTCCGTTTGCGATATTGCAGTCAATGTGACCAATCGCTGTGCACCTGCTGCAGTTGAAACCTGCGGTGGTATGAACTGCATGCTCACATCCATTTGCCCGCCTTTTGCAATCAGTCCAGTCGAACCTGATGTAGCGCCGGGATCGTTGCTCAAATCACTAAACCCAGCGCTCCAGCCAGATGGGGCTTGCAAGAAGAGGTCGTAACCAATCTCCGTGTTTCCATCGTTGTAGACCCGAATCGTGAGGGTTGTCGAATCGATAGGATGTACGGGCACAACGGTGTAATCGTACTCAATTCGGAATTCTGGAATCTCAAGTACGTCGAGGTAAAGAGAAAGCGGATACGCAATGCCATTATCAACATCGATGCCAACAACATCGATGCGGTAAAGGCCAGGCTGAGGAGCCTCGGGATAGACGATTGTCAGCGAAACTTCTGCAGTCCCCTTTCCTTGCAAGGTGAAATTTGAAGCCGTCATTCCGAGATACCAAGACACTTCCGTTCCATCTGCTTCGGAGTAAACTCCGAGCGCATCGATTGACGCGGTCGTTTCCAAAAGGGCGGTATTTTCGAGGGTAAGGTTCCATGTCGTAGTGGTTTGTTCTGCGTACTGCACTTGTCGCTCTGCGACATCGCTGGTAACCTTCACGCCTGGAGCAGTCACATCAACAATCTTAGAAAGGACGTTGTTGTTCTCCTGAATTTCATCAATCGTATCATCAGGATCGATAACAAGTTCAAGTGTGCTCACCCCCGATTGTTGAGGTGTCCAGTACCATGTGGATTGTCGGCTCGCACCTGGATTGATGTCCATCGTTTTTCGATCAAGTTCAGTGCCATCAACGAGGAACGCTAATTCAACCGATTCAGCTTTGATGTTGCCTGCATTGAAAACATCCGTTGTCAGACGGACCTGATCACCTACCTGCGGAATGGTAACGTTCAACTGCATGGAATTGGGAACAATCTGTGGGTCTGGGCGCAAGTCGTTTACCCCTTGGCCCGACACAGCGATGGCAAATGGTTGCGCACCACTGCCAGCATGATAAGCATCCTTCACACGTACAGTCCAGATTCCTTTCATGGCCATATCGATCAAAACAACCTCAAGATTGTTGATGTTATCTTTCGTACCACCTGTTGTTGAGCGCCCGTTTGCAAAATCATTTCCGAGGTAAATTGTCCCATCCGGTGATTCAACCTCAAGGTCGAGATCGTTCACCAAAGCTTTGCTTGCGAATCTGCTCCCTCGGTAATCCGACCAAGCAAGCACCGCTTTCAATTGAGAATTTGCAAATGTAACATTGAAAACGTACGATTTTGAAGTCCCCGAACTCGTCAGAACCGAACGATCATCGACCCAAATTCCTCTCCCTTGGGAAGGTGCGAGTGTTTCTTTCAGGTTCACCCGCCCCCAGCCCTCATCGTTGTTCGGGAGGTCTCTTGAGTTGATGTCCTGTGCACCTAGGACAAGAAGCGCCTTCACCAAAGCGCCTTGAGGCGAAGGTCGTTGCGCGATTTCGATCAAATATTCACGAATCAGTGTCGCAGCACCTGCAGCGTTTGGTGTCGCCATGGAGGTGCCTGTGTATTCAAGATACCAGGTTGATCGCCAGCTTGAGCCTCCAGTGTCTTGCGCTTCTTGCGCTCGGCAAGAACGTACGTATCCTCCAGGCGCAATCACGTCTGGCTTGATCCTACCATCATCGGTTGGCCCTCGTGATGAGCCGGACATGAGATTGGCAGGAGCTCCACTGTACCGGGCTTGGTGGTTCCCAACCGTGACCACGTTCTTTGCGGTTGAGGGTGAGCCTATTGTTCCGGAATTCCGGCCGTCGTTTCCTGCAGCAAACAAAATGGTGAGACCTTCCTGTCCATTGCTTACCTTATCGTAGTTGAACGAACGGTCGTCGACCGCTTCAGCCTCAGAGGTGTATTCACCTTGAGTCGATGTTGCTGCAGACCCCCACGAATTGGTATGGATTCTTGCTCCTGCATTGTAGGCACTGTTGAGCAAGTAATTCAGTGAAGGCGAAACGAAGTTCCCAGTGTTGTCGTTTTCCATCGCTTGGAAGTAAAGTTCTGCGTCCGGCGCCACGCCAGCATACCCTCCTTTTGTTCCGTCACCGAGAACCGTGCAAGCAACGTGTGTGCCGTGGCCTGAGTGTCGGTCTGCAGTTGAACCGTCGCCAATCACGTCGTAGTTGCCAACAACTCGCGTTCCAAAGTCGCCGTGGTCCTCGTCCAGTCCCGCATCGGCCACCGCCACCGTTTGGCCGGAGCCGTCCAAGTCCGTGGTGAAGTACGTCGTCATCGCGTTGGCGTTCATGTGCCCGCGAG
>JAKUNY010000134.1 GCA_022451765.1 Candidatus Poseidoniaceae archaeon | reverse complement strand
CGTTGTTGCCCTCGGCGGTGCTTTGCTGTGGATGCAAGGTTTCATCGGCCACGTATCGAATCTAACCGGATTCCTTGGTTTAGACATTATTGCTCGCTCACAATTCTCAAATCTCTTACCAATTCTTGTGCTCGCCCTTGGGATTGACGATTCTCTCCACGCTCTGCATCGTTACAAGGAGGAACGTAAACTCGGCAAACCTGCCTCCGAATCTGGAACCATTACATTGACTCGAGTTGGTCGAGCAATCCTTCTCACATCGATTACGACCATAGCAGCCTTTTCAGCCAACCTTTTCTCTGACATTGCTGCTTTGCGGAGTTTTGGAATTGAAGCTGCAATGGGCATCCTCTCCGCCTTCCTGCTCACCGGTCTGTGGGTTCCTTTGCTTCGAATGAGTTTTTATGAATGGCTAGAAAATCGCAAAGGCAAGGCGATTAAAGAACGACAAATTACACATCTTGTACCAGAGCGATGGTTGCGTAATTTGACCATCCAAAGTGGCCGATTCAAGAATTCGATTGTTATCGCCTTACTTGCATTGCTTGTCACCGTCCCAGCCAGTATTGCCATGTCCAATCTTGAAGGTGATTTTGCAGTCGAAGATTTCCTCGATGAATCCTCAGACTTTGCCCAGGGTGTAAACATCGTTAACGAGCGATTCTCCGATGAGGGAGAGCCTGCAATGTTGCTGATTGAAGGCGATGTCCTCGATCCAAGAGTGTACGCCGCTATCGATGAGTTGCGAGAACGCATGAACACGCCCGAGGATGGAATACCAGAAAAGATTACAAAAACACCCGACGGGAATATCGATCTTCTCGCACTTGACGAGTTGGTCTTCGCCGCACAGGGCTCCATGGTTCTCGACGATGCACCGTTTCGAGCGCGTGGCTGGAATCCAGATGTAGAAGGAAACGGAGTAGGTTGCAACACGACACAATTCGGATTCATTGACACAGATGACAGAGATTGTCTTGCTTTTATGTTTGGATTCCTTTCACTTGATGGTGTACCTGGAATCGGTCCAATTCCTTCAATACCACCCAGCATCGTAAGTCTCTACATTATGCCAAAGGTTGAACTCAATACATCGACGCCTTGGCTCGACATCAATGGACAACCAGCAGAGTACGAACATATGTTGATCCGCTTTGGCATCACTGGACCTGAGGACTTCCCCAGTCTTGCGCCAGCAATGGACAAGATGTGGCAAGATCTTGAGGTGTTTACGAATCTTTCAACCGGTACGCAGGAAAGCTCTGGAACTGCGCCTACTGAGGAAAAGCCTCTGACGTGGGTGATGACAACAGGTCGCCCAGTGACTCGTTTTGTTGCCTCGACTGAGATGCAAGACGAAATGCAGTCGTCCCTCGTTCTCGGCTCGCTGTTCGTTTTCGTTTCGCTTGCGATTGGCTTCAGATCAATAAAACAAGCACTGGTTACGCTCGTACCAATTCTTCTGGTCGTTGTTTGGCTCTACGGATTGATGGAAATTTCGGGTGCGAGCCTCAACATCGTCACCGTCACCATCGCAACGATTTCACTTGGAGTTGGTATTGACTATTGCATCCACGTAACCGAGCGGTATCGGGAAAGTAGAGAAAAAGGTGATTCCCACAGACAAGCCTTGCATGCCGTTGGTGGCGCTTGCAGCCTTGCCCTCATTGGTAGTGCAGCATCCGATATTGCAGGATTTTCAGTGATTGCTCTCTCACCTATGGGTCTTTTCAGCAACTTTGGAATCTTCTCCGCTGCTATGATCTTCCTATCCTTGATTGCAAGTCTCGTCCTCACAACAGCGGCCTTGGGTCTTCTTCACCACTTCACAAAGCAAGACTCGGAAGAAGAATAGAATCGGTGTCTTCTTGAATGGGACGGGTAACGGAAGGTTGCGGTCGAATGGGTTGTCCCACCGGCGGTAGGTGATGCAATGGATGATAACTCAACACCAGACGACGATGATGATTGGATGAAATACGCCAATTCTGGGTTTGGCTCAACCGATTATTCACTCTGGGATGATGTAGAAGAAGTTGAACAACCGCCTGAACAAGCCGATGAGCCTGAGCAACTTGAGTCGCACACCGAAGAAATTCCACGTGCGCCATCCCCTGCAGGCCTGAAACACCTGCTTCGAATGGGGACATGCAACTCTTGTTTGGGCCGACTTGGCGGAAAGCGCTCATACCAACAGACAAACGAAGCCTCGGGTCAGCAAATCCGTGATTCAATCAGCGAAGGCAATCCACGCTTGATTGCCATCAGGGAAGAAATACCGTTGTGCCCGTTCTGTGAAAATTTATTCGAGGAGGTCGACCTTTTGACGGATGTAATTGCAGATTCTCTTGAAGGGTATGATATCGAAAAACTGCAAATTGGCGCACGCTTTCCAAAGGACCAGATCGAACATGAAGAAGGCCTTCGTAAGCAGTACGCTGCTGGTGGGTCGGATGCGTTGAAACCGTCCCTCGTAGGGGCAATCTCGACGATGTTAAGCGAACGCTTGCCCGACGTAAAAATCGTCAATGACAAACCGGATATTCTTGCTCTTATCGATGTGCTCACGCTTACAGTAACGCTTGATGTCCGTAGTGCGTACGTTTACGGGCGATACAAAAAGTACGAACGCGGAATCCCACAAACCCGGTGGCCTTGCAGGGCCTGCAAGGGGCGAGGGTGTGCAAAATGCAACTTCACCGGCCAACAATATCCTTCAAGTGTTCAAGATCTTATTGGAAATCCAATCCTCGAATTTTTTGAAGGCCGCGAACATGCCTTCCATGGAATGGGGCGGGAAGACATCGATGTTCGATGCCTTGGCAGAGGAAGACCGTTTGTCCTGGAAGTAAAAGAACCAAAACGTTGGGACATTGACTATGAAACTGCGATGAAAACCATCAACGAACAAGCACAAGTGTCAATCGAAATTAAATATGTTAGACGCTCAAACCGAAGCGAAGTCTTTCGCGTAAAGGTCACGACTTCAGAAAAATCCTACACCATTCGATTTGTTGTTGAACCGCTGACCCAGCCCGAACTTGATGTCTTGACAGCACCGCTTGATTTGACCAAAGAAGACGTGCAACAGCGAGGTCGCGGACGAAGAAAGCATCGTCGACGGGGCGACAAAAAGGACAATCCAAAAAAGCCTCTTGAACGAGTTGAGATTTCAATTCTTGAGGAAGCCGAACTTAAGAAGATGAAAAAGGCCGACTTGGTTGAGTTGTGTGCTGAACGCAGTTGTGAGCAAAAGGGCGTGAAAGCGGAGCTCATTGCAAATCTTCTTGCAACAAATCCTGAGCCCGTTGAAACGTTGCCACTTCCCGATGAAGCAACCATACTGAGCATCATCGAGAAATTGAATGGTGTCAATCTTGCTCAACGAACACCGGAACGAGTTGCTCATCGGCGGGCTGATTTGGTACGAAGAAGAAAGGTCATTGAAACTCGTGATGCGAGCGTTGAAACCGATGCTTCGGGTAACCTCGCCGTAGAGTTCACCCTCCGTTGTGAGTCGGGTACGTATGTTAAGGAAACTGTACACGGAGACGATGGCCGAACCCAGCCATCAATTGCTTCGCTCATCAAGGCAAAATGCACAGTTGAATGGCTTGATGTCGGGGACATTCACGCTGATTGATAGGACATGATTCATCGCGGTGCTTATATGCAGTGGGTAGGTCGCAGAGATGCCTCGAATAAGCGTAATGCAAGTTTCGAACCGTGGAGGTCAGTAAAATGAAGCGATCCAAGGGACAGAGAGTAGGGACACGAAGCATCCTTCGTCGACGACGAAAAGACCGTTCTCGAACGTACATCAGCAGGATCATGCACAGTTACGAAGAAGGTGACCGTGTTGCAATCGTCCTCGACGGTAGCCAACAAATGGGCATGCCACATCGTCGATTTCACGGACGCACAGGATTCATCCAAAAGCGCCAAGGCGTTGCTTGGGTTGTTTCTGTGAAGGACGGGAACATGCAGAAGACTGTCATCGCCCGCCCAGAACACCTTCGCCCTCTCGAATGAGTGATTATCATGACTGAAGAAGAAAAAATCGTCGATTTTGCCACTGTACGGGACCTTCTACTTGGCGCACAAGAGCGTCGAAGAGACTTGACTTATGAGCAACGAGCTGCCCTTTTCCATGCCGAATGGGCCGCAAGTGACAACCGCAATGGATACACAACTGATTCAGAAGTGTTTGCACTATTGAAGGATGCAATCGCTGAACTTCCTGCCTTTGAGAAGTACCCAGAACTTGCTGCCAAGATGGCTGAACTGATGCCGCTGAGTGAGATTGAGATCAAGGCAGTTATGGCAAGCCGCCGAGCCTCTATCGATGATGGAGATGTAAATGCTGTTATCGAACTCGTTCGACAACACGTAGGCATTGAATAAACACCCTAAATGGAAGTGATTTACATGAGCCGCCCTGGCCGTGATTACAACCCTCGTAAATTCAACAAGTCGAAGCCCAGCGTCGACACCTCGATGCCACCGCCAGCAACAGGCCGAGAGGACATTCCAAAGACTCAGAAAAAGCCCGATTCACAGCCGCAACAACGTCAACAGCGA